>JBBQFU010000028.1:0-46281 GCA_038322185.1 Haliangiales bacterium | reverse complement strand
GACCGTGAACTTGGTCTGGAGGAAGAGGTCGTCCCGGCGCAGCGCACCCGACGTCATCGCCTGCGCGATCGCGGCCCCTGCGCCGGCCTCGTGGTAGTGCTTGCGCTGGTTCGCGGTGTCGATGCCGCGGAAGCCTGCGGCGAGCGCGGCGACGACGCACGATTCGGTCGCGTCTTCCTTCCACGCGGTTCCGTACAGGTAGCTGGGCGGTTTCACGCCCCCGATGCTACTTGGGAAGCGGCAGGTAGGCGCGCGGAAGTGGCGCCTGCAGGAACTGCTGGCGGCGGCGCCGGCGGGTCAGGCGTGACAGCCCGAAGATCGTGCCGAAGCCGGCGAACGCGCCGAGCGCCGCAACGAGCTTGCCGACGCCGAGCAGCGGAAGGCCGAGCCCGACACCACTCACGATCACGGTGCCGATCAGCGCCTGCCACACGATGTCGCCAGCGTGACGCCGCGACCAGCCGTCGTAGAGCTTCTCGCACTCCTTGCACCACAGCGAGTCCTCGGACTCACCGCTGCATCTGGCGCACGTGCTCATGCCTCATGTTTACGGCTTTTTGTTCTCGAAGCGAAACTCGACGAAGCCAAGCTTCACGATATCGCCATCCTCGAGGTCCGCCTTGTCATGAGCGACCCGCCGACCGTTGACCTCGCAGCCATTGGTCGAGCCAAGGTCCATCAGCACGAACTTGTTGTCGACCTGGAGAATTCGCGCGTGCCGGCGGCTGAGCGAGCTCTCCGTGAGCGGGACCTCGTTATCCTGACTGCGCCCCACCGACGAGTCAGCGTGGAGCGCAAATCGTTGACCGAGCACCTGAGGGGAGAGACCGATGAGCGCGGCCGAGGTCAACGCACCCGTCCGGCGTGACGGCGTGGCAGTCGGCGTGTACTGGAACGCGCTCTTGCGCTGATGCTGGCGCTCGGAGCTCGACGCCTTGCGCTCGTAGTTCGCGGCCTCGTCGATCAGCTGCTCGCGCATCTCGGACAGCGGCGTGCCGTCATTGGCCACGAATCCTTCGCTGGCCTCGATCAGCTTGACCATCTCCTTGAGCAGCGAGACCGCGGCGGGGTTCGCACCGCGATCCGCATGTGCCCGGGCCTCCGCGCGAGCCGCATCGGAGCGCAGGAGCAAGATGTCGCGCTGGGCATCACGCACCACCGTGTGCGGCCCGCCGTGCACGTCGACCACGAGCTTGACCGGCACCTTGTAGCTCGACCCGTCGGGCGCACGGCCCTCGATGATGATCTCGGCGAGCTGCCCCTTCGCCGACGGCGACAGATCGATCGACAGCTCGAGCGCGACGAGGCGGAACTCGTCGACGAACACGTCACCGATGTTCGCCTTCACACCGTGACCACCATGACGCAACTGTGTGGCGGGCAGGATGCGCAGCAGCTCGACGCCCTCGACCGGGCGCAGCTCGAGCTGTAGCTGCTCGGCGACGATGCCACCGTGCGCGAGCGCGGCGCGCGCCAGATCGACACGTGCGGCGACCGGATCGGAGATGTACGCGTAGCGACCCGAGCCGGCCGTCGCGATCGCAGCGAGCACGTTCTCGTCGTGATGGATGCCGAAGCCGAGCGACGACACACCGATCGGCCGCAGGCCGGTCACCAGCTGCGCGAGCTGGTCGGCGCTCGACAGCCCGATGTTCGGCTGGCCATCACTGAGCACCACCATCGCGCGGCGCAGGCCGGCAGGTGCACTCGCGAGGATCCCGGCGCCCGCCTCGATACCCGCATGCATGTTCGTGCTGCCGCCCGCGGTCACCCCGCGCAGCGCGGCGATCACGAGCTTGCGTCCGTCGTCGTCGCATTGCGTGAGCCCGATGCGCACGCCGGCGTGATCGCCGAACGTGATCACCGCGAGTCGATCGCGCGCGTCGAGCAAGCTCGACACGATCTCGCAGCTCTTCAGCACGTGCGCGATCGGATCACCCTGCATCGATCCCGAGACATCGATGACGAGCGCCACTGCCAGTGGTGCTCGTTCGGTCTCGAGTCCTTTGCCCCTGGGATCGACGCGGATCGATGCCCACATCGTCGACTTGCCCGACGACACACTCGCGCGCTCGCAGCGCGCCTCCACCCCAAATGGTGCGCTCATGTTGTTCATCATGTGTTGCCTCTACGTTCGCGCCAGCGATTTTTGAGCTGGTCCGGTTGATCGCTTCACTCCGAAGCAGGTGCTCCACGCTGATGCAGTTCCTCGACGGAGCAGTCGGGGTTTGCACGGGCATGACCGGTGCAGTCTGGAGAGGTGCGATGGCACAACCCAAGATCCACCTCGTTCGTGCAACCGATTCAGATAGTGTAGCGGATACACCAAGCGGTGCAAGCGGAACCTTTGTCGAGCGCTACCAGAACGGTTGGCGATCCGGAAAGCCCGTCGAGGATCCAGAGAAGCTCAAGCGCTGGGGCTACATCGGCGCGAAGCCGAGCGAGTACCTCGTCTGCACACATCGCGGCGAGGTCGATCGCAAGCGCTCCGGTCAGGGCATGCGCATCTTCAAGTGGCCGTGGCTCAGCGTGTCGATCGTACCGACCACGTTGCAGCGCATCGAGTTCACCGCGGACCAGGTGACGCGCGAGCGGGTCGGTGTGTCCGTGAGTGGGATCGCGGTCTACCGTATCGCCGAACCGCTACTCGCGTTCCGGGTGCTCAACTTCACCTACGGCGAGGCGGCGAGCGAGAAGCTGGCAGCCACGCTCCGCGAGATGTTCATCGGCGCCGCGCGCCGGCTGATCGCGAACCTCTCGCTCGAGGAGTGTCTGCAGCGCCGCAAGGAGTCGATTGCGGGCTACCTCATGGACGAGATCGCACCGGTCGTTGGCGGCGAGGGCAGCCTCCTCGACATCACCGACAAGGGCTGGGGCGTCGTGATCGACACGATCGAGATCCAGGACGTGAAGATCCAGAGCCAGCAGGTGTTCGATCATCTGCAGGCACCGTTTCGCGCCGAGATCGCCGCGCGTGCAGAGCTGGCCGAGCTCGATCGCCAGCGTCAGCTCGCCGAGCGCCGGGCCGAAACGCAACGCAGCCACGCCGAGCTGACCGCCGCGGCCGCGCGGCGTAACAGCGAGCTCGAACGCGACCGCGCCTTGCATCAGATCCAGATCGCCGAGGAGCAGCGCCGCGCGAAGGCGACGGCCGAGGTCGCGGGACTCGAGGCAGACCGCGCGAAGCTCGAAGCGCTGCACGCGCAATCACTCCTCGAAGCAGCGAACGCGCAGTCGCTCGAGGCCACCCGACAGGCCGCCGAGGTCGAGCGCCATCGCGTGCAAGCGGACCTGTCGGTCGAGATGCGTCGCCGCGATGCCGAGGTCAAGGACCACGAGAATCAGCTCGACGCGACCCACCAGATGCGACTCGCCGAAGTCGAGCGCGTGCTGTCGCACAGCCGCGTGACCCACGAGCTCGTCACGCAGGGCCTGCCGAAGATCGCCGAGGCCCTGTCCCAGACGTTCGGCACGGTTCACTACACGCAGATTGGCAACGGCGACGGCACCGGCGGTCCGCTCCACGCTGTGCCGGCCGCCCTCGCCCAGCTCCTCACGCTGGCACGGACGTTCGGCGTCGACCTGCCCGGCCGTGACCCGCGCGGGGAGGACTGAGCAGCGCGCGCGGGCGCCACAGCCGGATCCCCCAATTACGCGACGTTGGGCGCTGATCACCGGCACGTCGTTTGCGACGACCGACCCCGCGTGCGGAACTGCCTCGCCCTGATCGTCGTGCCCCTGCTCGTAGCCTGCAAGCTGCCAGCAAAACAGCCCGGAACCGACGTCGACGCCGGTGTCGGAACCGATGGCCAGACCGCGGATCCCGACGCCGGCCCTGACGCCGCGATCGACGCCCCTCCCGATGCCGCCCCCGACCTCACCGCTCCCGCGCTCGTCTCGGTGTCGCCCGAGCAGGGCAGCACGTGGCTCCACGCGCCGATTCGCCTCACGTTCGACGAGGACCTCGCGGCCTCCAGTGCGACGGCCTCCATGGTCTCGGTCACGCTTGCCGGCGAAGCCGTTCCCGCAACGATCACGCTCGAGGGAACGCGCACGCTCGAGGTCACGCTCGATCCCTCGGCGCGCGGCGTCGGCGCGCTCGCAGTGAACATCTCGCCGATGGTCGCAGACGCTGCCGGCAACTTGATGACGACGCCCATCGACGTCACGCTCACGGCTCCCGCCTGGCACAACGTGCCCGTCGATCGCGGTCCGGCGCTGAGCGCGCCGTCGTACGTCGTCGCTGCGAACGGAACCGTGATCGCTGCGTGGCTCGTGAGCACCCAGCTCGGCAAGCGCGCGGTCGTCGCGGAGCTGATCGGCACCACGTGGCGCTCGATCGGCGCCGAGCTCGGCATCGCCGACCCCACCAGCGTCTCGATCGCGCTCGACGAGATGGGCATCCCGCTGATCGCTGTGACCGACCTCGGCGTCGCGCACGTCGCGCGCTGGAACGGCACCACCTGGTCCGAGCTCGCGTCGCCCGGCAACGGAACCGCGATCGCGATCGCCACGCCACCCGGTGGCCATCCGATCGTCGAGCTCGTCAGCGACACCAGCGTTGTCGTCCGCGAGCTGGTCAACGGAACGTGGCAAGCGCTCGGCAGCGACATCATGCTCGCGTCCCCGCTCGCGTCTGAACCGTCGCTCGCCACGCCGGCCCCCGGCAAGGCCGTGGTCGGCTGGGTCGACGCCGCCGCGCAGCTGCGTGTGTATCGCCTCGACGCAAACTGGACCGCCATCGCGCCGATCGCGGTGAGCAGCGGATCGCGCATGACTGTCGCGGCACGCGGCGCGGCGATCGCCGTCGCCTACGACGCGATCGCTGGCTCGTCGGGCGTGATCGCCGCGTCCGCGAATGGCGGCGCCACCACGTGGACGCAGCTCGGCAAGCCGCTCGATATCGACATCGCTGGCGATGCTCGCGCTCCGGCGGTCGCCATCGACGCGAGCGGCATGCCGATCGTCGCATGGACCGAGCTCGTCGAGACCTCGCAGCGCGGTGCACTCGCGCGCTGGTCAGGCTCGACCTGGACGATCGTCGGCGGCACCTCGTGGCTCGCGAGCACGACGGCCGCACCTGGCACCACGAAGCTCGTGCTCGGCCCTGGTGATGCGCCTGTCGTCGCGTCGCTCGCGAGCGGTGGCATCGTGCTCGCGCGCTTCAACGGTCCGCGTACGGCGGCGCTCGGCATCGCCAGTCGCGCCTCGCTCGCGGGCTGCAGCTTCAACGCGGCGGCGCCGCCCGCGCTGCTCTCGCAGACCGGCTGCTTCGATCTCGGCGTCGCCGGTAAACCCGTCGCGCACGCGGGCCTCGTTCCCTACGATGTCGTGGCCGAGCTGTGGTCCGACGGTGCGAAGAAGCGCCGCTGGATCGCCCTGCCCGCCGGCGCGACCATGACGCTCGGCAGCACTGGCGCGTGGATGGCTCCCGCCGGCGCGTTCATGGTCAAGGAGTTCGCGCTCGAGACCACGCCCGGCAATGTGGCGACGCGGCGCGCGATCGAGACGCGCTTTTTCGTCAACGACGCGACCAATGGCTGGCAGGGCTTCACCTACCGCTGGAACACGCAGGGAACCGACGCGTCGCTGCTCCCCGACACCGCGATCAACGTCGCGTGGCAGATGGACAACGGCACCCAGCACACGCACGTCTATCCGTCGCGTAACCACTGCCGCTCGTGTCACTACGTGTCGAGCGGGCCGCTGCTCGGCCTGCGACCCGAGCAGCTCGCGCGCTGGAACGACTACGACGGCATCATCGCCGACCAGCCCGCGACGCTCGCCGCGCTCGGCATCGTCACGGCGACGACGCCTCCGGCATTCACCGCGCCGCATGATCCGTCGGCGACTCCCGAGCGGCGCATGCGTGGCTACATGATGGCGAACTGCTCGCACTGCCATCACCCGCAGTACCTCAACATCAAGGACCTGCGCTTCGCGACGCCGCTGGCGTCGACGAAGCTGTGCGAGGCGATCACCCCGGGCTCGCCCTCGCAGTCGTTGGTCTACCAGCGGGTCACCTCGCGCCCCGGGATGCCCGCGCTGGGCACCGCCATGGTCGACCCGTTCGCCCAGGACCTGCTCGGCCGCTGGATC
Source organism: Haliangiales bacterium (assembly GCA_038322185.1). Classification (GTDB taxonomy): domain Bacteria; phylum Myxococcota_A; class Polyangia; order Haliangiales; family Haliangiaceae; genus JABFXX01. Next base: position 40,182 of record JBBQFU010000028.1, on the reverse strand, counting down.
TCGGGCATGACCAGCTGCCCGTAGCACCAAAGATTAGATCGCACCGCGGTGTCGGGCGTTCGTACGGCCATCGTGCGGACCTTCGCGCTCGTTTCCACCATCCTGATCGCGCTGACGGCGCCGGCTCTTGCCGACGACGATGACGACGACGAGCTCGAGATCGAGCCGCTGCCCCGGACCTCGATGGGCTTCGGCTTTCAAGGCCACGGCAGCCGCATCGGCTCTCGCTACGAGGGCGGCTTTGGTCCGACGATCGAATTCGCGGTCGGCCGCGGCGCCTGGCAGTACGTGGCCGAGGCCAGCGTGGCGACGTCGGGCATGGACGCGTGGGGGACGCCCGCGCTCGAGGAGCAAGACGGCCGCCTCGTACGCGGCAGCCTCGGCCTTCGCTGGGTCGCCCGACAGTTCTCGCCCTCGCGTGCCGTTGGCATCGAGCTGCTCCTGCTGTCTGCGCTCGGCGCTCAGCGCTTCGCGTTCGACGACAACGCCCGGCTGACTCGGCCCGAGGTTTCGCTCGGCTTCGGCATGCAGATTCGCAGGTTCGAGAAACCGCGCCTCACGTTCCGGCTCGACGCCCGCGCGGTGTTCACACCCAACGATCGCAAGAGCTCGCTCGTCGCGTGTCGCGGCAACTGCATGGCGGAAGCGGGCGCGAGCACCGGCTTCCTGTCGGGGATCACACTCGCATGGTGAAGACAGCGCTCGCACTGCTCGTCGTGCTCACGGCCACCGCCGCCGCCGAAGACGAGGAAGGCTCGCCCGCGTTCAACATGTTCGGGTTCGACATCAGCATGGGCGGCCTGCCGGTCAACGGTGCCGACACGTTCGTCGTCGCGCTCGGGCTCTCCGTCGAGCATCCGGTGTTTCGCAAGACCCGCGTGGTCGGCGAGTACAGCTGGCTATGGGTCCAGAGCCGCGATACGCGCGCGCTTCGCGCGGCACCGTCGGATTCGATGGTGTCGCGGCCCGACGATCACGGCAGCGGGCACCGGGCCTCGCTCGGTCTGCGTCGAGAGTGGATCGGCAAGGGCGGCGGCAGCACGCGCGTGTTCCTCGACGGCGAGCTCGGCGCCAGCATCGCGCTGGTCAACGACAACATGGTCGGCGTCAGCGTATTGCCCGGCGTGTTCACCGGGCTACGCGTGGGCTGGGACCTCTACAGCGACCGTGAAGACTCGCCGTCGAGCACGTTCGAGTTTGCGTTGCTGGTCCGCGCGACCGCGCTGCGCGACGGCTTCGGCGCCAGCATCGGACTCGGGATGTTCTGGGGAAACTAGAACGACTTGAGATAACCGACGTTCAAGCGGATCGCGCTTGCGGCCGCCAGGTACGTCACGTGCGTGGTGCCATCGGCAGCGCGCGCTTCCATCGGATCGTGCGTCGTGTAGAGGTAGGTCAGCGACGGACGCACGATGCCGTTCTGCCCGACGAGGATGTCCATGCCGACGTGCGGCGCGACGGCGATCGCGGTGCCGAGGTTGTGCACGTACGACGGTCCGACGCCCATGCCGACGAACGCGTTCATGGTCGGCTTGACGGGGATGTGGAGTGACGGCTCGATCCGTGCCGAGACGTTCGTGGCCGACGAGCCGCCCGCGAACAGCGTGGTCGCGTCGAGGTAGCCCGTCATCGCGAAGTTATCGCTGATGTACTTGCCGATGAATGCGCTGATGCTGAAGCCCTGGCTGCCTTCACCCATCGCGAAGCCGGCCGAGCCACCTGCCTCGATCGTGCCCTGGCGGCCGTAACCCGCATTCGGAATCGCGGGGGGACCCATATCGTTCACGGGAGCCGGCGGGGGAGTTACGACGGGCGCGGTCGCGGGGGTGGCATCTTCGGCGGCTGCGACCGTGGTCACTGCGTCGTCGGCGGTCGCGAGCGAGGTCATCGCGCACGTGGCCAGGACTGCTTTCATCAAGCGCATGGGGCCTGAGGTCAGCAAGGCTCGTACCAGCGGAGACGTACGAGCGGCCGAGGCTTGGCCATGCGCCGGCGCGCGGATCTCGTCCAGCGTGCTCAGGCGCACGGGGCGACGGTGGTTGTGGCAGGATGCGCGGCGACGGTGGCGAGTAAACCGATAGTGGAGATCGGGGCGGGGGCTGCTCGTCGCGATCGGCGTCGCGGCCGCGGCGTTCGTCGGTGGCGACCGGGAGCTGGGCTGGTTGCTCGTGCCGATCCTCCTCGGCTTCGGCCTGCTCATTCACGGTGTCGCGCGTATGCCGCACGACAGCCGGATTCCGATTCATCCAGTCGCCGGCATGATCCTGCCGATCCTGTGCGGCCTCGTGATCCTCACGATCTGGTGGGGCGCTTCGGCGCTCGACATGTTCCCGACCGGCACGATGCCGTCGCCCAACGAGGTCGGCGATGCGTTTCGTGACGAGATCAGCAGTGGCCGGCTTCTCACCGATACGATCGCCTCGCTGTATCGCGTGTCGTGGGGCTTCCTGTCGGCGGTGTTGTTCGCGGTCCCGCTCGGCCTCGTGATCGGGCGCCATGCGGCGACCCGCTACGCGCTGTTGCCGGTGATCAACTTCTTCCGCTCGCTGTCGCCGATCGCGTGGATCCCCTTCGCGATCATCTGGTTTGGCGTCGGCGATCCGCCGGCGATCTTCATCATCTTCATCGCCACGTTCTTCCAGGTCGTGCTCGCCACCGCGGCAGCCGCCGGCGCCGTGCCGAGCATCTACTACAAGGTCGCCGAGGATCTCGGCCTGCGCGGCCGCTCCGTGCTGTTCCAGATCACGCTGCCCGCGATCATGCCGCAGCTGGTGACCGCGCTCCGCGTGGCGATCGGTGTTGCGTGGATGGTGGTCGTCGCCGCCGAGATGATCGCGGTGCGCAGTGGCCTCGGCTTCTTGATCGTCGACGCACGCAACGGCCTGCGCATGGACCTCGTCGTGTGCGGCATGATCACGATCGGCGGCATCGGCATCGGCCTCGATCTGCTGTTCTCGCGGCTCGCGCGCATCCCGAGCCTGCGCTGGGGATTCGATCAATGAGCGCCGAGACGGTTCTGACCCTGCACGAGGTCGGCTTCGACTACGGCGCGCTCACCGTGATCGACAATCTCACGCTCGAGGTGCGGCGCGACGAGCTCGTGATGTGCGTCGGTCCTTCGGGCTGCGGCAAGACCACGCTGCTCGGCCTGCTCGGTGGTCACCTCGTACCGACGCGCGGCAAGATCGATCGCAGAGGCGCGAGCCGCACGATCTACCAGCAGGGCGGTCTGTTCCCGTGGCTGACCGTCCGCGAGAACATCGCGCTCGGCAACGAGAAGAAGGCGAACGAGTGGCTCGAGATCACGCGGCTCACCGACTTCGCGAAGACATATCCGCATCAGCTGTCGGGCGGCATGCGCCAGCGTGTCGAGCTCGCACGCGCGCTCGCGGCCGAGACCGACAGTCTCTTGATGGACGAGCCGTTCTCGGCGCTCGACTATCAGAGCCGCAACCGCATGCGCAAGGAGCTGGTCACGACGCTCGCCGAACGGCCGCGCACCGTCGTGTTCGTCACGCACGACATCGAGGAAGCGGTGCAGATCGGCGACCGCGTCGTCGTGCTCGGCACGCGCCCGGCCAGTGTCCGCAAGGAGCTCGCGCTGGCCGCCGGTCGCGCGCGGATGCCTGCGGCCCCTGGCGTTGCCGAGGCGGAGCAGGCCATCATGGACGAGCTGGGAATGTCATGAGCTACACCGTGCGCATCTCGATCGTTGTCGTCGCCGTCCTCACGGTCCTGACGCTCGCGCACAAGCAGCCGTGGAAGGGCTCGGGCATCGCGGCCGCGGCGAGCCTTGACGTTGGCTTTTTGCCCGTCACCTGCCACCTCACCTGCCCGGTCACCGACTTCGCGACAAAGACGACCACGACCGGTACGCGATTCGTGTCGCAACGGTTCACTGACTTCCCGACCGTGATCGAGGCGATCAAGGCGCGCAAGCTCGATGCGACGTTCATGCTCGCGCCGCTCGCGATGGTGCTGCGCGAGCAGGGCGTGCCGATTCACATCGTCTATCTCGGTCACCGCGATGGCTCGACGGTGATGGTCGCGAAGAACTCGACCGCGCGCTCGATTCGCGATCTCAGGGGCAAGACGTTCGCGCGCCCGAGCAAGTTCTCGAATCAGTACCTCGTGATCACGAAGCTGATGGAGGACGAGGGCATGCAGCCGAGCGACATCAACTTCGTCGATCTGCCGCCGCCCGACATGCCGTCCGCACTGGCCGCCGGCGCGATCGACGCGTACTTCGTCGGCGAGCCGCATGCGGCGAAGGCCGAGGTCTCGGGCACCGGCCGCGTCCTCTACTATGCGAAGGACATCTGGCCGCGCTTCGTGTCGTGCGTGCTCGTGGTGCGCGATGAGCTGATCAAGGAGCATCCCGAGCAGGTCCGCGATCTCGTGCGCGGCATCGCCGAGAGTGGCGAGTGGGCCGAGCGCAACCGGCTGCTCGCGGCCAAGGTCGCGGCGCCCTATTTCCGTCAGGATCAGAAGCTGCTCGAGTTCGTGCTCACGCAGCCGCCGGATCGCGTCAGCTACCGCCACCTCACGCCGACCGACGAGGATCTGAACATGATCATGAAGTACGCGCTGAAGGCGGGGATCCTGCGCAAGCCGATCGACCTCACGGACCTCGTCGATCGCCGCTTCATCCCGACCGATATCCAGCCGGCGATGATCGACGCCTCGCGCTAACCCTGATTCGGATCAATCGGCGGGAACGACGGCGCGGCAAGCGGCGGGAGGCCCGGTTGGGGCGGTGGTGCCGCAAAGGGCGCGGGCGGCGCGAGGTTCTGCGGCGGTGCCGACGCCCCGGTGCCGAGCACTTCCTTCGCGAACAGCACACCGATGCCGCCCCATGCACTGCAGTAGACGAGGATCGCCGCGAGGAACACGCGGCCCGCATCGCCCGACGAGCCCTTCGCGAACAGCGCCTGGAATCCAAACACCAGCGCGACGAAGCCCAGCAGACCGGTGACGAGCAGGTTGTAGCCAAGGAACAGGCGCCGCACGCCGGTGAGCACATCGTCGTTCGTCTTCTTGAGGATCACCGTGTGCGCGCCGAACACGATGCCGGCGGGCACCAGGAAGCCGAACGCCGCGCGATAGAAGCTGCCCTTGTCGCCGGTGCTCTTGCTGACGATCGTCCAGATCAGCACGGCGCCGCCCATGAGCAGGGTCTGGAACGCGAGCAGCTTGAAGTAGTGCAGCGCGACCTTCATGCCGAGCTGCGGGTCCATGTAGGTATCGCGGGCGGCGCGCCAGCGAGCGACCGGATACAGGATGAGCGGCCCGATCACGAGGAACCACAGCAGCATCGGGAGCACGACGAACATCGGCCCGAACAGAGACATCATATCCAGCGGCGACATCCCGTACTTGTCCATGCTGCGACCCTAACAGATCGTGGGAACCGCGCCCCAACTTCGTCTGTCTCATGGTCGTGCGTCGTCGTGCAGTGCTCGCGCTCGTGCTGGCCGCCGCCCTACCTGCGGGCGCAAGACCAGATCCCGACGACGATGCGGATGCGTACGCCGAGGACGACGCGATCGCTCTCGTGCCGCGCACCGCGAAGCTGCGGCTCGCCGACAACCGGACGGTCGTGATCGAAGCGCGCTACGAGCTCGATGCGTTCGGTCCGCTGCCGCCGCCCGGCGCAAGCCGTGTCATGCCGCTGCCGCACGACGCGGTGATCACCGGCGCGGTTGTCCACGTCGCGGGACGCACGCAGCGGCTCGAGCTCGTCGCGGCCGAGTCGGCTGACAAGCGACTCGAAGCGCTGAACGGTCCGCCGACCGCGCGCGGCGGCCGCATGTCGGCAGTCCGCCTCGACATCGATGGGGACCAGGCGACGCTTGACCTCACGATTCCTCGCCGCACACACGTGCGACTCGACCTGACGCTCGAAGTACCGACGTGCTTCGCGAACGACGCGCGCCACATCCTGATCCCGCCGGCATGGACGTCCATCATCAGCGGCAGCGTGACGCAGGTCTCCGGCGTGGATGCGGACGCGCTCGACGACGCGTGCGGTGGCAACCCCGACGACAATCGATGGGTCGCGTTCGCGTCACGCGAGCTCGCGAAGCAATCCGGCGGCGCGCAGCGAATCGGTACATATGGTGCGCGCGTCGCGCTCGGCGCGACCGATATCTCGCGCGTCGAGATCGCGCTCGCGGGCACGCTCAGCGAGATCCCACGCGATCTATACACCGTGCTCGTCGTCGATCATTCGCATTCGCTGACGACCGAGGAGCTCGAGACCCAGGGCGCGGTCGTTGCCGCCTATCTTCGCGCTGCACCGCGCGGCCGTGTCCAGCTCGTCGGCTACGCGCGGCATGGCCGCACGCTGTTGCCGGGATGGATGACAGCGGCGCAGGCGACCAGCCGCATCGATCGCGAGGTTCGCGCGCTCGCACCGCGCAATGGCTCCTCCGTCGAGGCTGGACTCGCTACGGCTGCCACGCTGCTGGCGAACGTCACCGGCACACGACGCGTGCTCCTGTTCACCGACGATCGCTTCGCGCTCAAGACGCGCGAGGATGCCGCGACCTACGCGGCTGCGCTGCCCGCCGGCACGCTCGTCCACGTGGTGAGCCTCGCGGGCTTCGAGCCCGGCCTCACCCGCGATGACTCGCACGACCTGAGCGCGCTTGCCGAGCAGACCGAAGGCGTGGCGATGCGCGCCGCACTCGACGACAGTGGCGCGATCGACGCGATCTCACTCGCACGACCGACCTCGCTCGACGGTCTGAGCGTCGACCTGCAGCGGTGGACCACGATCGCCACACGCCCGTGCCCGGAACCGTTCGTCGAAGGATCGTCGTGCGACGTCCTCGGTAGCGGCCCGCGCGACGCGAGCTCGATCGTCATCCACGGCTACCTGTGGGGGACCAAGTTTCGGCGTGTCGTCGCGCCGGATCCGAGCGAAGGGCGCTCGCTCGCCCGCTTACTGCTGTCGCGACTCGAGGAGTTGCCGGTCGAGCTCGTCGCGCCGGTGCAAGCAGCCGCACGCGCGGTGAACCGCGCGTGGTCCATGCTCGCGATGTGGGGAACTGGCGGCTACGGCGACCTGGAGACGTGGGGCACGATCGGAACCGGCCGCTACGGCACGACCAGCCGTCATCTCATCGACGGCATCGGTCACCCCGGCCAACCCAGTCGCACGCCGACCGAGGAGGTGCTCGCGCAGCTCGGCCCCGCAGTACGCCGCTGCAAGCCATTCGGTACGATCAGCGTCGTCGTCGAGCTGACGAAGGAAGAGATCGTCGACGTGCACGTCACGACCCGCAACGCGCGTGACGCGAGCAAGCAGGACTGCATCATCGAGGCCGTCTGGGATGCCGCGCTCGTGATCGGCGATGCGCCCGATCACGTCAGCGTCCGCGTCGATGTTCAGCCCTGACGCAAGCTGCGCCACGTCGCGAGTGCCCAGTCCCGATCGCCGCCCTTGCACGTGAGAATCCCGACGTGCGGCGCGCACGCCATCAGGCCGATCACGACCGGCACGCCGTCATCCTCGAACGCCTCGGCGCGGCCGCGAGAGTTGCCGTCGGTGTGGCGCGCGATCACCTCGTGCTTCTCCGGTGCGACCGCGAGGAGCTTGTCCGAGTCGCCCTCGCCGTCCGCGGTCAGGCTCGTGAAGTCGAGCAGGCGATCACCGTCGGTGGCCCAGTAGCGCGCGCCGTCGTCCTCCCAGTGCGCGACCATCACGCCGGGCATCGTCACGGTCCAGCCGCCCGAGAGCTCGACATCGAGATCGAAGCGGCGATAGCCGACCGGTGGCACTGCCGGCGAAGTGGCAGCCTTCTTGCTCACCTCTTCGTCGTCGATGCCGAGGTTCGCGAGCAGCTCCTTCCACGCGGCCCACGGCAACGCGAGCGCGGCGTCGGCCTTGCGCGCAGCGCGCAGATCGTCGTCGACCGTCTGCATCAGCGTGCGCTCGTCCGCGTCGAGCGGCTCGCGCCACGGCACCTCGAGCCACATCGCGCGCAGCGCACGCGCGAGCTCCACGCGACCCGCGCCGCGATCCCACCACGGGAACGCATCGACTGCGTGCGCGGGATTCGCGATCACGGCAGCGCGCCAGTCGGCGTCGCGCGGGCCGAGCGGCGTGATCACCGGTGCGTCGATCCGAAATCGTCGCGTCTCGGGGATGCCGAACGTCACGGGAGTACCGGCAGCGAGCTCGCCGGCGAGCCACGCGCAGGTCGCCGCCTGCGTGGCCGCGAGATCGGTCGGGGTTGCCCAGACGAAGTCGAGCTCGTCGAGGAGCGGGCCGAGCCGGGTGATCAGCTCGACCTGGTAGCCGGGCCCCAGCGACGCGCTGTCCCCGCGCAGCCACAGATCGGCATCGGGCTCGACGGTCAGGGTCGCGATCGGCCCGCCTGGCAGGATCCGCAAGTCGACGAGGTAGCGGTCCTGCTTCCACCCCGCCCGCTCGACGCCATCCTTGACCACGCGCCGGATCAGGCGGCCGATGCGGTCCCCGATCTCGCGCGCATCGGGTCCCTTGCGGAACAGGCCGCGGCCCTTTCTGCTGCGCGCACGAAGGTCAATGCCGAAGCCCACGCCGCCGAGGATACGGTACGATGCGGGCGAAATGGGATCGCTGCGAACGGTCACGCGAGCGGCATGCGTATTGGTGGTCGCCTGGGTCGCGACGGCCGCTGCGCAGCCGAGCCCCCAGCAGAAGATCGCGATGCAGGCCAAGCCGTCGGTCGTGCGCGTGTGGGGTGCCTACGTCGCGACGTACACCGTGCTCGGCGACAAGGTGCAGCAGGCGATCGGCGGCACCGGCACCGGCTTCTTCATCACACCCGATGGCTACATCGCGACCAACGCGCACGTGGTCTCGGATATCCACGGTGGCGACGAGGCCGCCGAGAAGGCGCTCTACAAGGCGCTGCTCAAGGACCTCGAGCGCGTCTACGCCAAGCAGATCGAGAAGATGTCCGACGAGGACGTGCGGCGGCTGCTCAGCGCGATCAAGCTCGTCGACATCGAGAAGCGCGCCTATGTCGTGCTGCCCAACGGCGACCGGCTCGACTACGAGATCAAGGAGTACGGCAAGCCGGGCAGCGGGCGCGACGCCGCGATCATCAAGGTCAATACCGAGAACGCGCCGACGCTGCCGCTCGGCGACTCGACGCGCACCCAGATCGCCGACCAGATCGTGGTGCTCGGCTACCCGGGCGTCGCAGACATGAAGGTCCTGCTCGACGAGAAGTCGCTGCTGCAGGCCTCGATCACCGATGGCGCGATCTCGTCGATCAAGAAGGCGACGACCGGCGAGGCGATCCTCCAGATCTCGGCGCCGATCACGCACGGTAACTCGGGTGGTCCGGCGCTCGATCTCAAGGGCAACGTCGTCGGCCTCGCCACGTTCGGCAACGAGAGCGAGATCCAGGGATTCAACTTCCTCGTCGCGACTGCGACGCTGAAGGAGCTGGTCAAGGCCGCCAAGATCGACCCCAAGCAGAGCGAGACGAACAAGCTCTGGATGGAGGGGCTGAACTTGTACTGGACCGATCACTACACCGCCGCGATCACGAAGTTCCAGGAGGTCGAGGCCTCGTATCCGCAGCACAGCGAAGCGTCGATGATGATCCGGCAGGCGACGACGGCGAAGAAAGAAGGCAAGGAGAAGAAGGACGAGGGCGGCAACACCGGGCTCATCGTCGGTCTCGTGATCGGCGGCATCGTCGTGCTCGGTGGCCTCGCGTTCGTCCTCATGCGCAAGAAGAAGGGCCCCGCGCCGCATCCCCACGCCATGCACCCGCACGCGCACGCGATGCAGCCGCCGCACATGCAGGGACACATGCAGCCGCAGCACATGCAGCAGCCGCCGCATATGCAGCAGCATCACGGAATGCAGCCGCCGCACATGCAGCCGCCGCACATGCAGCAAGGCGGCTTCCCACCGCCGCCGGGTCAGCAGATGTACGGCCGCGTGCCGCCGGCGCAACCGCCACCGTCCGGCTTTGCGCCGCCGCAGCAGATGAGCGCGATGCCGGGACAAGGCGCGCCGGGTGGCATGCCGGGAGCACCCGTTGCGAAGACGATGGCGATCGCACCAGGCGCCGCACCCGCCGGCGGGATCGCAGCGACCGCATTCGGATCGCTCAGCCTTGGCAGCCTGACCGCGACGCGCGGGCTGCTCAGCGGGCAGCGCTTCGCGATCACCGCCACCGGCATCATCGTCGGGCGCCAGCCGGGTGTCGCGCACGTGCTCGTCAACGATCACCGCGCCTCCGGCAAGCACGTGTGGATCGGCATCGAGCAGGGCCGCCTGGTCGCGATCGATCAGGGCACGACGAACGGCACCTACGTCAACGACGTCGCCCGCGGCCGGATCACCCGCCACGAGCTGCGCGACGGCGACGTCGTCATCGTCGGCGACCCGGACTGCCTGACTCTTCAGGTCAAGTTGGGGTAATTGCTCGGGAAGGAATCCAGGTTCCGCGCCGTAGATCAGAAGCCCGAACCACCGCTCGAGAGGTGCCCATGTCCGAACAAGAGCTCCAGACCAAACCCGCGCAACAACAAGCCTCCGAAGCCCCGGCGCTGATGGAAGAGACCGGTGCCAACACGCGGTTCTCGACGCAGGGCCAGATTCCCCCTGTCGCAGCAGCACCCGGCGGCGGCGCCGGTGTGGCGCAGGTCTCGGCCTCGGAGCGCGGCTACGGTGCCGAGCAACAGACCCACGCGGTTGCCGACCAGGCGGTCGCCGGCGGTGGCGGTCAGCTTCCGTTCCTTGACGAGATTTCGGCGAGCTTCGGTGGCGAGCACGCCTCCTCGGTGAAGAGCATCACGGCGCACACCGGTGCGCAGGCGAACGCGGCGACCGACCAGCTCGGTGCGCAGGCCTTCGCCTATGGCAACGACGTCGTGTTCGGCGACGGCAAGGCAACGCTTCACAACGTCGCACACGAAGCCGCGCACGTGGTTCAGCAGAAGGCGGGCGTCGCGACGAAGAAGGTCGGCGAGCCTGGCGATCAGCACGAGCAAGAGGCGGATCGCATCGCCGATCGCGTCGTCGCCGGTCAGTCGGCCGCGGATCTACTCTCGCAGCACTCGAGCAAGGACAGCGCCGGCGGCGAGAAGGCCGTGCAGAACAAGGCCGTCCAGTTCCTCGGTACGCCGCTCGGACAGAAGCTGCCCGAAGGCGCGGCGAAGCCGGTCTACGGCGAGGACGCCGATCAGCGCCGCTACTCGCGCGAGCAGTACGAGCAGATGTGGGAAGAGGAGCAAGGTCGCAAGCTCCAGCCCCACGAGCGCGAGACGATCGAGCGCGGCTGCATTGGCATCACCGCGAACAACATCGCCGGCGGCGGCAATCCGCTCAGCTCGAGCGAAGCGAACTTCGACGACTTCGACTTCGCCCACGGCTACATGGAGATGAAGAACAAGGAGCTCGCGGGCATGCGCGCGAAGCCCGAGACCGCGCACCTCGCGCCGGCCGGTGGTCAGTACGTGATGTTCGCGAAGCTGTTCTGGTCCAATCAAACGGACCCCGATGGTGCGAACACGAAGCCGGACGAGAATGCGTTCAAGGCGGATCCCAAGACGCACCGCATGGATATGAGCGGCTACAAGTACCAGGGCCAGCCGGGCTACGTGAACTTCGACTACGGCTTCTGGGACGACAGCACGCAGGCGTTCTGGCACGCGAATCACATGGAGTACAAGGATCCGGAGAAGCGCAAGACGAACCCGATGAAGGTCTACCAGTCGACGCGCGACAAGTTCATCGCCGGCTACGTCGACTTCGACCGGATCGTGTTTGGCGTTGCGTTCGCGAAGAACTACGATCCGGGCAAGGCTGCAATCGCGCACGCCGGACGAGGTGGATGAGCATGAGCTTGGATTCAAAGATCGATTCGCAGGTGACCATCGAAGGCACGGCTCGCAACGCGATGGCCGGCGCGGTGGTGATGACGGCGGATCGCACCCCCGTGTATGTCGACGGCCTCGAGCGCTGGGACAGCGCATTCGACGGCAAGAAGATCAACGCGACCGGCACGCTTCGCAAGCGCAGCCCCGATGACGTCGTCGCCGGTAACGGCGAGCAGTCGTCCGGCATCGCCTCTGCGCATTTCGTTCTCGAGCAGCCGACCTGGGCTCTGAGCTGATGCGTCTCGCGCTCGCGCTGCTGATCGCAGCAGGCGCGTGCAGCCAGCCCGACAAGCAGCCGCTCACCGTCGTCGGCACCGGGCCGGCGGAAGGCAGCGATGGCTCGGGTGCGAGCGGAGAGCGTCCCGAGGCGATCGTCACCGATGCCGCGACCGCCGAGGCCGCGAAAGGCATGAAGGCCGCCGCGAAGGGCAAGGCCGGTAACGCCAAGCTCGGCGCGGTCGTGATGCTGGTCGACCGGGTGCCCGTCTATTGCACGCCCCTTGAGAGCTGGCCGAGCGAGGTCAACGGCAAGGCCGTGACGGCACACGGCACGCTCGAGCACACAGACGAATTCGCAGCCGAGGGCGGCGGCGCTGGCACCAGCGGCGGGGTCTGGGTCCTGCGCGACTGCACGTACGACCCGCCCTGACCGAACGCCCGTGCGATAGTCATGGGCGATGGGTGCCGAGCCGTACACTGATGTCGCGACCCACGTTCGCGATGAGCTGAAGCGCGTCTGGCTGCGGCTCGAGTATCAGATCCGTCTGGGTTGGCGCAAAGAGACCGGCCTCGTCGGCGACGACACGGTCGGGCCCGAGGACATGGGCGGTCTGTTCGCGAGCGCGCGCGGCGCGGCGATGCCGGGTGCCGAGAGCGGCGCCGAGGCCGTGCTCGAACAATGGCTCGCTGTGCATCAAGCAACGGAGGCGCGCATTCGCGCCACGATGGATGCCGGCATCAAGTCGCCGCTCGTCGACATCATTCGCACGTTCAAGCTGACGCAGCGGCAGTGGGCGACGCTGGTGTTCGCGCTGATGCCCGAGGTCGATCCGAACCTCGTGCAGGGTTACCGCTACCTCGAGCGCGATCCGAACTGCCGCAGCCTCGACGGCCGGCTGCTGGCGCAGCTCGTCTACGACACGCCGCAGACGCGCTCGATGATGGCGCGCGATCTGTCGGCGACCTCGCCGCTGATCCGCTATCGCTTGCTCGACGTCGGCACGCCCGGCCAGCCCGGCGACTCGCTGATGTTCCGCCGCATCCGGGCAGCGCCGCGCCTGGTCTACTTGCTCGACGGTGGCGCGATGGAGCTCGACCCCGAGCTTGCCGAGCTCGCCGAGATTCGCACCGGTCCCGCGAAGGGCCACTTCCCCGACATCACGCGGGAGCGCGCCGCATCGGCGTTGCGCAGCAACGATGTCGTGCTCGCGGTGCAAGGCCAGCGCGGCCTCGGCAAGAAGCTGCTGCTGCAGGTGGCGGCGGCACACTGGAATCAGCGCCTGCTCGTGATCGACTCCAAGCGCCTGGCGCTTCAGCATCCGACCACGCAGCAGCAGACCGTGCGTTCGCTCGCGCGCGAGCTGCTGCTGCTCGACGCACTTCCCGCATTCGTCGATGTCGACGACGCACCGGCGGTCGGCGAGGACCGCGACGTGATGCCGGGCTTCTTCGACATGTTCCTCGACGAGTGGGAGGGCCCGCTCGCGATCACGATCAACCGCGAGCGCATGCCGCGCCTCCATCAGCGGCCGCTCGTTCACCTCACGCTCGAGGTCCCTCCCCTGCTCGTGCGCGGGGAGATGTGGCAGCAGGTCGTGCCGTCGCTGACGGCCCAGGATGCCGAGGGGCTCGCGGGACGGTTCGCGATCCCCGGCGGCGTCATCGTCGCAGCGGCGCAGGCGGCGCAGGCCGGGCTGATGCCTGATGCGGCGGCCCCCGGTGCCACCGATCTCGACTTCGCGGTCGCGGCGCAGCTGCACCAGCGCATCTCGCGCCTCGGCAAGAAGCTGCCCACGCCGTTCGACCTCGAGGACCTGATCGTCGACGAGGACACCCGCACCGCGCTCGTCGAGATCGCGGCGGCCGCGAAGGAGCGGCGCAAGATCCGCGACAAGTTCAAGCTGCGCGGCGCGCAGGGCATCTCCGTGCTGTTCTCCGGCCATCCCGGCGTCGGCAAGACGATGTCGGGCACCGTGCTCGCGAAGCGCCTCGGCCTCGACATCTACGAGATCGATCTGTCGCAGGTCGTGTCGAAATGGCTCGGCGAGACCGAGAAGAACCTGTCCGACGTGTTCGATGCGGCCGAGCCCGGCCACGTCGTGCTGCTGTTCAACGAGGCCGACTCGCTGTTCGGCAAGCGCACGAGTGACGTCAAGAGCAGTAACGATCGCTACGCGAACATGGAGACGAACTATCTGCTCCAGCGTCTCGAGCGGTTCAATGGGCTCACCGTGCTCACCACGAACCTCACCGGTGCGATCGATCAGGCGTTCAAGCGCCGGTTCACCTACGACGTGTACTTCACGTTCCCGAGCCCCGACCTGCGTGCCGAGCTGTGGAAGCGTGCGCTGCCAAAGGCTGCCGTTGGCGTGATCGACTACGACGAGCTGGCCGAGAGCTTCGAGCTGACCGGCGGTTTCATCAAGGTCGCCTGCGAACGTGCCGCGTACGTCGCCGGTGCGAACAACGTCGATATCGACGAGCCGCTGCTGCGCGCGACGGTGGAGCGCATGTATCGCGAGCGCGGCAAGCTCAGCACGGTCGGCCCGCTCGAGTGAGTCCGCTGATGGTAACCGCGTCCCAGATCCTCACCGGCCTCGTCGCATTCCTGCACGCCTACTTCCTCGTGCTCGAGATGTTCCTGTGGACCGGTCCGTTCGGCCAGAAGACGTTCAAGCGCACGGCGCAGCAGCAGCTCGACACCAAGTCGCTCGCGCAGAACCAAGGCCTCTACAACGGCTTCCTCGCTGCCGGCCTCGTGTGGTCGTACTGGGCCGCGAACGGCTTCGAGATCCGCGTGTTCTTCCTCGCGTGCGTGGTGGTCGCCGGTGTCTACGGCGCCGCCACGGCGGCCAAGCAGATCCTCTATGTGCAGGCGCTGCCGGCCGCTGCCGCGCTCGCCGTGACGCTGCTCGCTCGTTAGTGCCCGATCGGCGAGATCCCGAGGCGAGCGCGCACGACGATTGCTTCCTTACGGGATATGCCAGCAGCCAAGAACAAACCCGGGACGGAACGCTATCGCGACGAGCGCCGCAAGGATGCCAAGCCCAAGATGCACGGGCGGCAGTGGCACGATCACGACAAGCCCAAGGACATCGAGCCCGCAGCCACGGCCGGGGCCGATGCGGTGACCGAAGGCGAAGGCAGCCAGGACAAGGCCGGCTTCGGTCGGCGCCGCGCGAACGCGAAGACCTCGCAGGGGCGCGTGCGTCGCAAGCGCATGACGCCCGTGGGCAAGGGCATCAAGCCCAAGACCCGCAAGGCGAAGGGTGCGCGAAAAGGCGCCAAGGGCACGAACCGCGAAGGCAACCCGGGCTGAATCAGCCTGGAAGCGGCGTGTCACGCAGGTGCGCGATCACCGGTGCGTGATCGCTCGAGCCGACCTCGCGATACGACTTGCACGTGATGGCACCGTCGACGAGCGCGTGATGCGCGGCGACGTAATCGAGCCGCCAGCCGATGTTGCGCTGGCGCATGTTGCGCCAGGGCGCCCACCACGTGAACAGCCGATCGTTGTCGGGGTCGACATGACGCCCGACATCCACGAGGCCGTGCGAGAACAGCTTGTCGATGAGATCGCGCTCGGGATTCGACTGCCCCACCATCTCGCGACGCAGCGTGGGGTGGACATCCATCTGCGTGCGCGCGACGTTGAAGTCGCCGCACAGCACGAGGTGCTTGCCCGCTGCCGCGAGCGCACCGGCCCATGCTTCGAGCTCCGCGAGGAAGACCATCTTGGCCTTGAAGTCCTTGCCACCATTTGGCACGTACACCGAGGCAAAAACGAGCGTTCCGACCTCGGCGACCACGATGCGCGTCTCGAGATCGAATGGAGGATGCACGAACGTCGGCGTCTCCGGGAATGTCTTGTGGCGCAGCATCAACGCGACGCCGGAGTAGCCGCCGCTGCCATGCCAGTGCGCGTGATAGCCAGCGACCTGATCGAGCGGGGCTGGCACCTGATGCGGTGACGCCTTGATCTCTTGCAGACAGATCACGTCCGGCTCCTCGCCGTCGATCCAGTGCACGACCTGCGAGGAACGCGCGCGAATCCCGTTGACGTTCCAGGTCGCGATCTTCACGCGCCTGCGTGTAGCACTCTATTGGACGGTCGTCACGATGGTCGACGCCTCGTAGCCGGCAACGGTCACGTCGATCTGCCACGCTCCGGGGCCCGGCGCGATGAGGCCGATCAACCCGTGCGCGGTACCGTCGGCGCGATTCTGCAGCGGCACGCGCACGTCGACGAGCTGCGGGATGCCATCGAGCCGCGTGGTGACGAGTGCCTCGAGCGGCCGGATGCCAGCGGGCGTGACGATCTCGAGGCCGACTGGATCGCCGTCGTCGAGGTTACACACGAGGCCACAGGTCAGCTCGGTGGTGATGTTCGGCCTGCGAATGATCGCGTCGACCTCGGTCATCCCGCCGGTGCCGAGCTGCGCCGAGATCGTCCACAGCGTGCCATCGGGCGCCGCCGGCACCGGGATCGCGGTCGTGTTCTCGGTGCGGTTGTTGACCACGAAGGTGCGCACCGGCGGAACCGGATCGGGCTGCGGCACGCCGTCGAGCGTCGAGTGGATCGTGACGAACTGCGGGACCGTGCCGGGTACGGCGAGCGAGATGTGAACGCTGCCGGTCGCGCCCGGCACTTCGCACGCACCTTGCTGGCACTCGAGGAGGATGAGCTCGACCTGCGGCGCGAGCGTGGTCAGCACCTCGGGCACGATCGTCTGGAATCCCGCATTGACGCGCGCGGTGATGCGCACGTCGTTCGATGCGGTCAGCGGCGCGCGGAACGTGGCGATAAAATACGCGCGGTCACCGACGCGGAACTCCTCGGACATCGAGATCGGGTCCTCACTAGCGACGCCGTCGACGGTCAGCACGAGGCTTGGTGCCGGCGCGACGGTCGAGCCCGCGAACGGAACTTCGGGCCCGTAGTCGACGACGACCTCGATGAAGTCGATGCCGGCGAGCATGCGCGTGTCGGCTCGATACGGGCACGTCCCGGAGACGCCGAGGGTCGGATCGATCGGATCGCCCGCCATCAGTGCGAAGCAGCCGCCGTCCTGCTTGAGCACGGAGACAATCGGCTGGGCATCGCTGGTGATACCGGAGTCGCAGCCGGCGAGAACGATCAATGCTGGTAGGAGAGTCTTCATCGGCTGGCCGTCGTGTCGGAGCTGGGGCCCATTCCCTGGCGGATCAGGTCGGGTACGTTGAGCTGGATGGTGATGCCGAGATACGGCGAGAATACCGTGTGCGGCTGCTCCTCGCGGAGCGTGCTGTTGCGGCGCTCCAGGATCGAGCCCCCGAACGTGAGGCTGGTGTACGGCAGCACGTGAACCGCCGCACCGATGAACAGCGGCGGCAGCTCGCCCGGTCCGTCGTAACGCATGTCAGGACCGAACGAGGTCCGGTACGGTGCGATGCCGATCTCGAGCGCGAGGGCGCGGCGCAGATCCTTCGTGGTCACGCCGTTGCGCCACTGGACATCGCTGACCGGGTTCGGATCGAGATGAATCTGCGCGCCGAGGTAGAACAAGCCGAACGAGTCGTCGGCACGTAGCACGCCGGCGTAGCCGACGATCGGCGTGACGTAGCTGAACACCCACGTCGACGACTCGAAGGACAACCGCAACGGCGTTGGCATCGTCGAGGTCAACGTCACGATGCGGCGAGACCGCCCCACGAGCTTGTCCTTCGTCGCGCGCCACTCGACATCGGCCGCGAGGAGCGCGGCCAGCTGCTCGCGCATGGTCTCGATCGCGGCGGTGTCGGGCTTGTGACACGCGAGCCAGTTATCGAGCGTGCTCGCCTTGCCGCAGGTCACCCCGGTGGTCGACAGATCGATGAAGTCGGACAACCGCTGCATCTGCGCAAGTGCGTGCGCGAGGAACACGCTGTCCTGCGTGGTCCACGGTTCGAGACCGATCTGCAGGAGACCATCGCCCAGCTCGCGCAGCGTGATCCACTCCTGGTCGACACGCAGGCGCCGATCGCCGAGCTGGATCAGATCGTAGAGTGTGATGTCGTCGGCGACCTCGAGCGCATCGGTCGTCGTGTTGAGCACGCTTGCCTGGTTGCCGCGCGGTGCTTTCGAGCTCGCGACGCGAATCGAGCGGCCGTCCTCGAGGAGCTGGAGCGTCTTGACCTGGACCTTGCCGTCGGAGGTGTAGAGGACCGTGGTGTTGCCGCGCACCTGCGGCAGCAGCACACCCGCGCGCGCGAGCAGCTCGGCCGTCGCGTGCGCGAATGGATCGGTCGCGACATCGAGCCACACGCCGGTCATCACCGGCGGCATCGCGTTGGTCTTGTCGAGGAAGCGGTCGCTCATGTGAGCGGTCACCTCCACGATCGCGGTCGCGTTGCCGAGCTCGGCGCGCGCCGCGTCGGTGACCAATGCTGCCAGCTCCGTCAGCTTGTCCGGTGAGCGCCGCATCGTGCCTGCACCCGTGAGTGCTCGCGCGACTGCGGTCTCGTAGTCGGCGAGCGCTTCCTCGTCACACGAGGCCTTGTCACCACACGCAACGATCTTGGTCGCGACATTGTCGACGAGCGTCGTGAGCGTCGGGCCGTCGAGCGTCTGCTGGTGCTCGGTGGTCACCACGACGAGGCAGTAGCCGTAGCCCGCGGAGAAGAAGTCGCGATCGTGCGGAACGAGCACCGTGAACTGGCGCTCGTCTGCGCCGCGGCGCTGCCACGCTGCAGTGACGAGCACGTCCGCGCGACGGCTGGCACCGGAAGCGTTCGGGAAGATCTCGAACGCCTTGTGAACGCCTGCGTCGTATCGCGGTGTCGGGATCGAATCGACCGCGTCGTCATCGTCGTCGTCGTCGCCACCGGCGGACACGCTCGATTCGAGATCGAGGTTCGCGATCAGCTGATTGCAGCTCGGACCGCTGTCGCCGAACAGGCTCGGCGATCCGCGGCGCACGACGATCGCCTGCGCGTGTAGCGCTCCAGGCACGGCGTCACCACGAACATAGAACGAGCGGTCGGTCGGTACTTCTTGATCAGGCCCATGGTCGCCGAGCGTGATGATCGGCAGCTCGCCAGCGGCCACGCTGCGCGTGAGGCCGAACAGGATGCAGAGTGAAAGTGGTCGCAACACGGTCCCCCGAGGGAAATGGTCGCCAGAAAACCGAGGTTTACTAAGTTTTTGACTATATAGGCGCGCTAATCGCCTTCGACGTCGATGTCGATGCCACCGAGCGTATCGGGCGTTGTGGAGGCGACCTTCTTGATCTCGCCGGCCACCTGACCGAGATCGTTCGCCGCCTTCGGAGCGACGTGAAACGGCAGTGCGCGCCCGAGATCCTCGAGGCCGGTGACCTCGGCGATCGCGGGCAGCTCCCGCGGCCTGAACGTGCCGTGCAGGTACTTGCAGGCGAGGGCGACGAGCACCGTCTCGGGCGGTCGGCCGAGCACGGGGTCGGCGGGCATCCACGAGAACAGCGCAGCCCCATCGACCTCGGCGTCCATGTCGAGCACGGCATCGGGGCTCGCGAGGCGCGACAGGATGTCGTCGGACATGCCGCCACCATCGACTGCGTCCACGTGGACCGGGATGACGCGGCGCGACCAGCCGGTGGCGGTCTGCTGCACGCCGACCAAGGCGGACGGCGCGCCGCGATTATCGACCGTCGCGCAGACCGAGGCGATCGCGAGCGGCTGAACGTCGAGTGGCTCGCCGGTGGGGAACGAGGTGCCGAGCTCGATGATGCCCATCGCGGGCGAGCGGCTCATGACCCAAGCGGTCACCGGAAGCGTCTTCTTGCCATCGAACGTGAGCGCGATCGCCAGAGGTTCTCCGGCGAGGCGAAGCAGCTCGGCGCTCGAGAACGCGATCGTTTGCTTGCCGTTGGTGACGAGCGTGCACGCGCCGACGAGCTGAGGTGTCGCGCCGCCGGTAACGACCAGTGCAGCGACGGCGCGCAGTTCGGCTGCAGACTCGCGCGTCTCTCGTCCCACGTGGCAAGACTGGCACGGGCGGGATACCTCATTCAATCGGTTGGGCCTCCGCACACCGTGCGTTGACGTCGCAGGAGGCGATCGGGCATGCGGGCTGCACCGGGTCAGCCCCATGAACGCGAGCATCCGCCGTTATCGCATCGTCGTTGGCGTTGACCTCAGCGAGTACTCGACCATCGTCGTCGAGCACGCCCTGGATCAAGCGGCTCGCCACCAGCTGCCGGAGCTGCACTTCCTGTACGTGGACGAGAAGGGCAAGCGCCCGGTCGACCAGCTGAACGAGGCCCTGTCGGCCGCGGTCTATCCGGCGCTGCAGGTGTTCAATCAGCATGGCTCTGACTGGCGCGCTCGCCTTCACGTTCGCCGCGGCAAGGTCGACCAGCAGCTCGCTGGCCTCGCGGCCGACGTCATCGCCGACATGATCGTCGTCGGTCAGTTCGGCCTGCATCGCAAGGGTATCGCGACGCGCGTGCTCGCGAACGCCCCGTGCGCGACCCTGGTCGTCGGTATGCCACCGGCGCTCGACATGTCGCAGTGCCAGGAGTGCGCGGCGCACCGGGAGGATAGCGGTGGTGACCGCTGGTTCTGCGACGACCATATCGTCAAGCACGCTGCCGTCTCTCCGATGACCTCGTGGACCGGCGGCCAGGGTAACTACCTCCGCTAACCGCGGTACCATCACGGCGCCATGGGTGCCGTGCGCAGCGCGCTGGTCGGGACGTTCCGCGGGATCATCCGGCTGTACTTCCGTCGCATCGAGCGCGTGGGCGAGCCGCCGGGTCCCGAGGTTCGCGGCCGCGTGTTCGTGTCGAATCATCACAACGCGCTGATCGATCCGATCCTCGTGCTCACCGATGCTGCGTGCGAGATCTCGCCGATCGCGAAGTCCACGCTGTGGAAGGTGCCGGGCCTCAAGTGGCTCCTCGACGGTGCCGGCGCGGTCCCGATCTACCGGCGCAAGGACGACGCGCAGAAGGATGCCGGCAGCAACGACGAGGTGTTTGCGACGATCGCCGAGCATCTCGCCGGCGGCGGCAACATCCTCATTTTCCCTGAGGGCACCAGCCACAGCGAGCCACACCTCGCGCCGCTCCGCACAGGGGCAGCTCGCATGCTGGTCGCCGCCGATACCTACGGCGCGCCGCTCACGTTCCAGTCCGTGGGCCTCGAGTTCGACGAGCGCGATCGGTTCCGCTCGCGCTGCCTCGTCCTGTGGGGACCCGTGCGGAGCCTCGACTCGGTCGCCGGCAGTGGCGAGGACCGCATCCAGGGCATCACCGATCAGATGGCCGCGGACCTCCAGAACCTGCTCGTCGCCGGGGAGACCCACGAGGAGCGCCGCCTGATCGCGCGCGTCGCCGAGATGCTCGCCAACGATGCAGGCGACGCCACCCTCTCGGGCTGGAGCACGATCGGTCGCCAGGTCGATGATGCCGCCGTCACGCTTCGCGATGCCGATCCAGCACTCACCGCGCGCGTCCGCGACAGGGTCGAGCTCTACTTCAGCGAGCTCGCGCGTCTCGGCCGCACCGATGCGCAGCTCGCGGCCGCGCGTGCCGCCGAGACCAAGCCGCGCTCGCGCTGGCTGCGCCGTGCCGCCCTCGCGCCCCTCGCAATCCCGGGCTTCATCCTCTACGCGATCCCCTACTGGATCCCCCGCATGGTCGCCGAACGCACCGTCGACGACGACGCGCTCTCCACGATGAAGCTCGGCGTCGCGCTCGTGGTCTATCCCATCTGGGCCGCGGGCCTCATCATCGCCTCGTTCACGCTGATCCCGCCGCCGCTGTCGCTCGCCGCCGCGTTCGTCGTGATCGCGTCCCCGTTTGCCGCATTGCGCTGGCTCGACGCCTACTGGGAGCGCACCGTCCATCACGACGCGACGCCCGACGAGCTGGCCAACCTCGCTCGCCTGCGCATCGCGGCGCGGACCGCGATCGACGATGCCCGCAGCCGGCTCTGACACCGCTGTCATGTCGCACCGGGTGTCGGTCCAGCGCGACGCCCCTAGGTGCCCGAATTCAGCCGTGTCTGCCTGGAACGGCGGCTGCTCTATCACCCCAACATGAAGCTCCTCGCCGTCACCGCCGCCCTGATCGCCCTGTCGTCCGCCGCTCGCCGGGCCGAGGCCTGCGAGCCGGCCTATACCTGCGGCGACGAATACTGCCGCGGGTTGACCACCGTCGTCGAAGGAACGGTGGAAGCGATCCGGGCCCCGGATGTCGAGGGTCGCAACACCGCCACGATCAACATCACCGCCGTCTACGGTGATGGTACCGGCCTGGTCGCCGGCAGCTCGAACACGATCGACCTCGGTGAGTACGCCGGTGACATCTGGCCGCTCCGCGACGGCGATGTGGGCAAGACCCTCGTGTTCGGCATCACACGAGCCGCCGATGGCCTGAACATCGAGACCCGCACCGAGCTCACGGACCCCTACTCCGCCGAATGCTTCGGCACGGGCGCTTCCAGTGCAACCGTCGCCGACGCTCTGCTGTCACCAAGTTGCTATGAAACGCTCGTCCCGAATTCGCCGCCGCCCCCCGCGTGCCCCGATGGCCCGTTCGCATGCAGCGCCGGCGGCAGCGCGGGTGGTTCGCTGTGGCTGCTCGCTGCTCTTGGTCTCGTTGTTCGCCGTCGCGCTCGCCGCACGGCCGGCAGCCGCCGCGCAGACTGACGACTGGTTCGACGCGCTCACCGCGCGTGTGATCGCCGATGTCGCGGCCGGCAAGCCGCTCGTCGTCGAGATCCACGTCCCGCTCTGCGACAACTCGATCACTCGCTGCGGCAACAGCAAGCTCGGGGACGGCAACAACCCGGCGACCAATCTCTACTGGGCCACCACGCCTGGCTTCGGTCACTGGTTCGCGCGTCGCAATAGCGGCTGGAAGCAAACGCTCCGCACCACGACCGACACCGGCGACAAGGACGTCCTCGAGCTCATCAAGTACCGGCGCACCGTGAAGGCTCCCGCCGCGTGGAAGAGAGCCGGTGCGCCAAAGACCTTCGAGGTCGAGCTCGAGATCCACGGCTGGCGCGGCACTGCGATCGATCGCGCGCTCGACACCTATGCTGCCGCGGTCTCCGGCAAGAGCACCGCGCAGATCGTGTCGTTCGTCGGCCACAACCGGCTCATGGACCTCGACGAGTACAAGTGGCCCGAGCCGGGCACCGACACCAAGGGCACGATCGCGATCGCGTGCCACACCGCCGCGTACATGAAGCGTGACGTCTCGGCGTCGACGCGCGTGCCGCTGCTGATGACGAGTGACTTCCTGTTCTCGAATGCCGCACCGCTCGAAGCCGCCGTGATGGCCTTCGTTGGCGGTGGTGGCTACGCCCGGATCCGTCGCGATGCAGCGACCGCCTATGCCGGCATCCAGAAGCGCGACGTCAAACGCATGATGGGCGCCTTCACGAATCCGTCGGACTCGCGGTGGGCGCGCTAGACGCGGCATACGGCGACACCGGAATTTTCGCGGTATGAGAAACTCGCCCGCCTCGAATCCCGCGGTGTTGTACGTCGCGTAGATTGGAGGTCGTGGCCTCGGTAGACATCCCGGAGACCGAGTTTGCGCGCCTCGCAGCGCTCGATCGCTATGGGGTCCTCGACACGGTAGCCGAGGACGCGTTCGACGAGATTGCCCGCGTGGCCGCGATGATCTGCGACACGCCGACGGCGCTCGTCACGTTCGTCCACGCCAGGCGGCAGTGGTTCAAGGCTCGCATCGCGTTTGGCCTCGCCGAGACCCCTCGCGAGATCGGGTTCTGCGCGCATGCGATCCTGGGGCCGACGGTGATGGTGGTGCCGGATGCCCAGAAGGACCCGCGGTTTGCCAGCAATCCCTACGTCACCGGCGAACCGCGAATCCGAGCGTACGCGGGCGCCCCGCTGATCACGTCGGACCACCAGGCGCTCGGCACGCTCGCGGTGATCGATTACGTCCCGCGCGAGCTCACGACGTCCCAGGTCGACGGGTTGCGCATGCTGAGCCACGGGGTCATCGCGCAGCTCGAGCTGCGACGCCACGTCACCGAGGCCCGGACGCAGGGAGCGCGCGCCGCGCAGGGAAGTGCGGCCCTCGCGTCAGCACTGGTGGAATCGGCGCTCGATTGCGTGATCGCGATCGAGCACAAAGGTCTCATCATCGAGTTCAATCAGGCGGCCGAGAAGACATTCGGTTACCGGCGGGCTGATGTCGTCGGCAAGAACATGTCGACGCTGCTCGTGCCAGCGGAGCTGCGGCATGATCATGACGCCGGACTCGCGCGTTACCTGGCAACGGTTACGCCCAAGAACCTCGGGCGTCGTCTCGAGCTGACCGCGCTGCGTGCCGACGGCACCGCGTTTCCGATGGAGCTCTCGATCAGCCGGGTCGAGACGGACCCGCCGATCTTTGCCGGCTTCCTGCGCGACCTCACCGATCGCGTCGAGGGGCAGCGCGAGCTCAAGCGCACGATGGAGCGATTCGAGCTCGTCACACCGTGCGACCAACGACGTGATCTACGACTGGGATCTGCGCACTCATCAAGTCTGGTGGAGCGAGGCCTTCCTCCGCATCTACGGTGACCCGCACGCTGCCAGTAACGACAGCTACCAGGCGTGGCTCGACCGCGTGCATCCCGAGGATCGAGACGCCGTCAGCCACAGCATCAACCACGTGGTCGACAGCGGCGGCGCGATGTGGACTGCCGAGTACCGGTTCAGGCGCGGCGATGGCAAATACGCGAAGATCTTCGATCGCGGTTATGTCATGCGCGATGTCAACAACCATCCGATCCGCATGATCGGCGCCATGGTGGACCTCACCGAGCGTCACCTGCTCGAGGAGCAGCTATTCCGGTCTCAGAAGATGGAGGCGATCGGGCAGCTCTCCGGTGGCATCGCCCACGACTTCAACAACCTCCTGACGATCATCGACTGCAATGTGTTCTTGGCGTCGCGCGGTATCGCATCGCAAAACCCCACCACGCGCGAGGAGCTCACGACCTATCTCGACGAGATCGCGCAGACCAGCGCGCGTGCAGCGAGCCTGACGCGGCAACTGCTGCTGGTCAGCCGCAGCCAACCGGTGCGCCGGGCCGCAACCGACCTCAATGCGGTGGTCAGCGAGCTGACCCGGATGCTTCGCCGCGTGCTCGGCGAGCAGGTCGAGCTGCGGGTCGACACCAGCACGGCGCTGCCCGCGATCATGGCCGACGTGGGGATGATCGAGCAGGTCGTGATCAACCTCGCCGTCAATGCGCGCGATGCGATGCCCCAGGGCGGCAGCCTGACCATCTCGACAGGCGTCGCGACGGTGCGCGAAACGACGATGATGCAAGGACTCGAAGTGCGTGCCGGCACGTACGTCAAGCTCGTGGTCGCTGACACCGGGCACGGCATTCCGCCAGAGGTGCAGCCCAAGATCTTCGACCCGTTCTTCACGACGAAGGACATCGGCAAGGGCACCGGGCTCGGGCTGTCGACGGTCTACGGGATCGTGCGGCAGCATCACGGGGGCATCGATGTCTTGTCATCGTCGGGACAGGGCACCACCTTCGTCGTCTATGTGCCGATGACGCGGGCGCCGGCCACCGAAGCCCCACCGGCCCGAGCAACCGATGTCCCGCCCGGAACCGAGACGATCATGATCGTCGAGGACGAACCGGTGCTGCGGGCCGGCATCGCGAGCTTCCTGCGCCGCGCCGGGTACAGCGTGCTCGAAGCGCCAACGGCTGCGGCCGCTCTCCCCGTCTGGGATCAGCACCGCGACACCATCGCGCTGGTGTTGACCGACATCGTGATGCCCGGCGGAATGACGGGACGTGACCTCGCCACGCGGCTGCGCAGCGAGCGGCCAGCGCTGCCGATCCTCTACATGAGCGGTTACGCGGCGGAGCTCGCGCACTCGGGCGAGCCGTTGGTCGAGGGCGAGAACTTCCTCGAGAAGCCTTATGCGCCAAGCAAGCTCGCGCAGCTGATTCGCCGCACGCTCGATCGTCCCGTGCAGTGAAGTAATTACGCGGCGTGCGCCAGCGTGAACCGGTAGCGGGAGTTCGCCGTGTCGACAACGAGCTCACGGCCGTGGCGTTCGAGGTGCTGGACAGCGCTCGTACGCATCATCGTCCCGTTATCGAGGAACACTTGCAGCTGAACACCCACCTCGGGCTCCGTGGTGAGAATGCCGGGAACCTCATGAAGCGATTCGTGCTGAACGTCGTCCTCGGAATCGCGTGTGACAAGCGCGCGTAGGGGTTTAAACATGGGCCATCTCCTTCACCTCCAATGTGGTGACGAACCACCACGAGGGAAATCGGGCCATCTCTGTCAGGTTGCGGGGAACGATGACAGCCAGTTGCGCGCTTAGTTCATCGCAGAAGCGGCGATCTGCGCCGGCGTGCGCACCACGTTGTAGACGCGGAGCGAATCGATCGCGCCGATGAGCCGTTCGCCCGATGGCGCGTTGCCACCGATCTCGTTGCCTTGAGCGCTCATCGGGACCGGCGTGCTTGCGACCGCGACGACCACGACACCGTCGACATACAGCTGGCGCGTTACACCATCGTCGGTGGCTGCGACATGGTGCCACTGGTTGAGACTCACGCCGCCTGCCGGCGATTGCGTCATGCGCAACGCGATACTGCCGTCGCCGTACACGAACAGGCCGTAGCGCGCATCGCTGTCGAACACACCCGCACGGCCGGCGGGGAACGAGGTCAGCCGGACCCAGGCCTCGATCGTCACAGCGGTGACGTTGTAGGCGGCCACCCCGACCTGCGTGACGGAGCTCGCTTCGGACACGTTGATTGCTTGACCGAGATGACCCGCGCTGAAGGCCACACCGCTCGCGGTGGCTGAGTTGGCGATGGCGGAGAGGTCGGTCGCATTGTTTTCAAAATCGAAGCAAACGATCAAGCTGGTCAAGCTCGGGTCGCAGTCGCCCTTGACGGACACGGCATCGATCTCCACCTCGGTCGGCGCGTCGTCGGCGCCATCGAGGACCGCAGCGGCATCGCTTGCGATTCGCATCGGCTCGCCGAGGCCGAAGATCTGCGTGCAGCCAGTCAGCGCGAGGAGCGCAGCAGCAATGGCACGCATGGCCTTACGATAGCACTTACGGATTGTCTACCGTGGTCCGGTAGTTGCGCGCCCACGCAGGACGGAACATCAGTGCGATCCGCGGCCCGGCGTGCGCGACCTTCGGGATCCCGTGACGCCACGTACGCTGAGCGGTGCCGCCCATCACGACGAGGTCTCCGCGGCCCAGCGGCATCGCGATCGAGGCGCCACCCTCGGCCGGCTTGAGCATGAAGCGTCGCGGCGAGCCCAGGGAGATGGTGGCGACGAGCGCCTCGACCATGTTGCGCGCCGTGGTGTCGCCGTGAAACGCGACGCTGTCGTTGCCGTCACGGTAGAGCGCCGCGGTCATGAACACGAACGTCTCGCCATACCGGGCGGATAGCGCGTCACGCATGTTCGTGATCAGCGGCTGGCCCGCACCCTCGGGCGGCACGCGTGCGAGCAGCCGCGGGACGACCACGGTCTTGTCGTACATCTTCATGGTCTCGTTGCGCCACGCGAGGCCGCGCTCGAGCTGATCGAACAGCGCATCGTGCCCGCTCACCCAGCCGGGCGCGTGATCGACCCACGCTCCGTGGCCGAGCTCGCGGCGCGTCAGCGAACGGAAGTCCGCGTCGAACCCGGGCGCGCCGATCGCGAACAGATCGAGCTGACGAAGCACGCCGGAGATCTAGCGCAGATCAGCGCATCGGCCCATCGGCCGGCGTGTAGTCGACGAGGTGGGTGCCGTGCTCGGGGCCGATCGGGATCCGGTCGGCATCGAGCGTGTAGAGCTCGGTCAGACCACACTGCCGGCACGCGAACGCTACGAGAATTCCCATCGGCGCCCACGGCGCGGCCTCGTCGCTGGTGACGAACCCGCCGCGCTCATCGGCGAGCGCGATCGCGAACGGGATCACCGCACCCTTGCTGCGCTCGCGCATCTGCGAGCACACGAACTGCGTGTTGCCGCAGCGCTGGCACGGCCGCGTCGGTCGGATCGACGGCGGCTCGAGCCACAGGCCCGTGCGCTCGGCGCAGCTCTCGCACAGACCGCGCCGGCGCTCGATGGGGAGTCCCAGCTCGCGAGTGTTGCAAACACGACAGATCGGATGTGCCATGGGTGGATGCCAGGGTACTAGACCGCGCGCGCCGCCGCGAACACGGCATCGAGCATCGGCTCGGTGAGCCGGCCGGTGAACGTGTTCTGCTGGCTCACGTGATAGCTGCCGAGTAGCGCGTAGGGACCGATCTGCACCCGCGCACCATGGCCGAACGCGGGCCGCGGCTTTGGCGTCGTGTGCCCGAGCTTGGCGAGCGCGCGCAGCGTGCCGTCCCACGCGAATGCGCCGAGGGCCAAGATCGCGCGGACCTGCGTGAGCAACGCGACCTCGCGCACCAGAAAGGGCAGGCAGCGATCACGCTCGCGCGGGCTCGGCTTGTTATCGGGTGGGGCACACCGCACCACGGTCGAGACGTAAGCACCGGTCAGTGCGAGGCCGTCGTCGCGGCCCGTGGACTCGGGCTGATTGGCATAGCCGGCCCGGTGGAGCGCACCGTAGAGCCAGTCCCCCGAGCGGTCCCCGGTGAACACGCGCCCGGTGCGATTGCCACCATGCGCCGCGGGCGCCAGGCCGACGACAAGCAGGGTCGCCGCCGGGTCACCAAAGCCACTGATCGGACGCGCCCAGTAGCGCTGACCGGCGAAGCGTTTCGGGATGTCGACAGCGGCGGCCTCGCGACACTTCACGAGCCGCGCGCAGGTGCGGCACGACGTGATGTCTCGAGTCAGCTGCAGGAGTCGCTGCGACACTTTTGCGATTGTCGCACGCAGCGTGTGACTGGTCTTGATAGACGCCCCGTGTCGCGGCGCGTTCGTATCTCGTACTGAATGGAGGATGTGGAAGGCAGCGGTTCTGATCGTTCTCTTGCTCCTGCACCCGGCGGCGGCGCAATCACTGACCACCGGAGCGATCCGGGGACGCATCACCGACAAGGAGTCGGGGGAACCGCTCGCAGGTGTCACGGTAACGATCGGCACACAGACGGCGTTCACCGACGCGGACGGGGCCTACAAAGTCACCGACCTGCGGCCGGGCAAATACGAAGTCGAGATCGAGTTCGACACCACCAAGACCACGCGGTCCGGCGTCGAGGTCAGCGCGAACTCGCTGACCACGCTCAACCAGGCGATGAAGATCGGCGAGACGGTGGTCATCAAGGGCACGCCCCCGCCGCTCCGCCTCGACAAGACCCAGAAGGAGAGGGTTGTCGACCGCGAGCAGCTGGAGTCGCTACCGGTCAGCGGGTCGAGCTTCGAAGCGGTCCTCGGCACGGTACCGGGCGCGCAGAACGACGGAGTCGGCGCGGCGCTGTCGGGGTCGAGCGGTCTCGAAAACCGCTACCTCGTCGACGGCATCGACATCACCGGCCTCACGTTCGGCAACGTCGGCACCCCCGTGAGGAACGCGTTCATCCACGAGATCGCGGTGGTGAGCGGCGGCTACAACGCCGAGTACGGCCGCGCGACCGGCGGCATCGTCAACATCATCACGCGCTCGGGCGACGACCAGTTTCGCGGCTCGGTGTTCGGCACGTACACGCCCGGCTTTCTCTCTGCACGCCGGCAGGTAGCACCGAGCAACTCGTCGTCGATCGACATCACCGGCGACAACGCGTACAGCGGCAACTTCGGGTTCGAGATGGGCGGCCCCATCGTGAAGAAGAAGGCGTGGTTCTACGTGGGCATGGCACCGGAGGTCTCGCGCACCGACTACACGCGTACCACCAAGCGCCAGACCGACTGCCGCCAGCGCATGGACAACGGCCAGCTGTCGACCTGCGATCGCTCGCACGCCGATGGCGAGGCCGACGTCGATGCCGACACCGGCTTCTTCATCACCGATACGCTCGACAGCGAGGTTCGCAGCGCGAAGTCGAAGTCGGCGCAGATGATCGGCAAGATCAACTACGCACCCACCCCCAAGCATCAAGCACAGCTCAGCGTCATCGCGCAGCCGTCCGCGAGCGAGTCGCCCGCCCTGTCGGGTCTCGCGTCGACGGGCACGCGCTCGTGGGGCCTCACCACCGACACCGCGGCGCGCTGGTCGTCGAAGCTCGACGGCGGCAAGACCGAGCTCGAGGCGATCGGCTCGTGGCACCGTGCAACGTACAACACCGGCGCCATCGCTCCCAGCTTCGACTCGTCGCCGCTCCAGGTCCTCTACGGCAGCGACCTCAGCCGCATCTCCGCACTCGGTGGCGAGTCGGCGGCAACCAGCGCGGGCTGCAGCGATAACCTCACCGACGATCCGTATCAGCTGATCACGAACTGCCCGATGGCAAACACGGGCTACACGGTCGGCGGCCCGGGCGCGCTGAGCCGCGACAAGGAGGAGCGCTTCGGTCTGCGCGCCGCGATCATTCATCGCGTCAAGGCGGCAGGCACCCACGAGCTCAAGGCCGGCCTCGACTACGAGGACAACCGCAAGATCACCGCCCGCCTCTACTCCGGTGGCGCGCTGATCCAGAACTTCGGCACCTCGGTCACGCTCAATCGCTGGGCCGAGATCGCACCGCCCGGCGCCACCGATCCGAGCTTCGACAAGATCTGCACGACACCGGATCCGAACGCCGGCTCCGGCACCGCGATGCCGCTGCGCGAGCTGCAGTGCCGCTACATCGGCGGCACCGTCGGCGAACCCGGCACGCTCGTGGGTGGGCAGACGCTCAACTGGGGCGCGTACCTGCAGGACTCGTGGCAGCCGGTCCGCAACCTCGTGCTCAACGCGGGCCTGCGCTACGAGGAGCAGCGCCTGCGCTACGCCGAGGATCTGCGCGGCGGCGTCGACGCGCTGACCGGAAATCAGATCGGCACGACCGCACTCGCGCTACGCGGAAACTTCTCGCCACGCGTGGGTGTGATCTGGGATCCGACCAGCGAAGGCCGCGGCAAGGTGTACGGCGCGTGGGGCCGCTACTTCGAAGCGATCCCGATGGACATCAATGATCGCTCGTTCGGCGGCGAGCTCAGCCTGCAGCAGACCTACGCGCCCGACGCGTGCGGTCCCGTCGACTCCGCGAGCGGCTTCTCCGACGGCGCCGGCTGTCTCACCACGGCGACGCGGCCGGTGAGCGAGCAGCTGATCGGCTCGAGCGGCGTGCTTGTCGCACCCGGCCTCAAGGCACAGTACATGGACGAGATTCTGCTCGGCGCCGAGCTCGCCCTGCCCTCGGGCTACGTGTTCGGCGTGGTCGCACAGCACCGCCGCATCGGCCGCGTGATCGAGGACGTGTCCACCGACGGTGCGGACACGTACATCATCGCGAACCCGGGCGAGTTTGACGAGGACGCGGAAGCCAAGCTCGTCCATCAGATCGCGACGACGACCGACAAGAACCTGCGTGATCGCCTCGAGCGCGACCTCGAGCAGTTCCGCGGCATCCGCCGGTTCGACAAGCCGGTGCGCGACTACGCCGCCATCGAGCTGTCGCTCTCGCGCAAGTTCATCTCGGGCCTGTTCCTCGCCGCGTCGTACACGTACTCGCGCACCGACGGTAACTACCCGGGCCTCGTGTCTTACGACAACGGCCAGATCGATCCGAACATCTCCTCGCAGTACGATCTCATCGAGCTGCTCGGCAATCGCCGGGGCCGGCTGCCGCAGGACCGCCCCCACTACGTGAAGGTGGATGCCTACCGCGGATTCTCCGTCGGCGGTGGAACGCTGACACTCGGCACCCGCGTGCGGGCACTGTCTGGCATTCCCAAGAACGCGCTCGGCGCGCACTACCTCTACGGCGCCAACGAGTCATTCCTGCTGCCGCGTGGCCAGCTCGGCCGCACCGACTTCGAGCACGGCTTCGATCTCCACGTGTCTTACAAGCGCGAGCTGCACGAGGGCGTCAACGCCGAGCTGTTCTTCGACGTCTTCAACGCCTACAACCGGCAGGGCACGTTCCGCGTCGACGGTACGTATGCACCGCAATACACGGTGTCGGCGGGTGGCGGCGGCGGCATGGAGCAGAACGTCAACCCGATCTCGGGTGGCACCTATGAGGATCTGGTGTTCGCCAAGAGCATCGATCGCGATGGCGTGGAGAGCAGTACGCCTGTGGGACGCAACCCCAACTTCGGCAGAACCACTGCGCGCTACGCGCCCGCGTCTGCCCAGGTGGGCTTCCGTGTCACGTTCTAGACCCCAAACGGTCTCAGATCTCGCGGGGTTCGCCCGGTACAAGTATTGCTGTTTCATTGGAGTCCATGAGACCTATCCGCAAGATCGTTGTCCTCGGTGCTAACGGTGCGATGGGGTCGGGGTCGGGGGCGGTCTTCGCTTCCGCCGGTATCCCGACCACCTTCTTGGCTCGCACGCTCGAGAAGGCCGAAGCCGGCCGCGCCCGTGCCGAGCAGCTTGCCAAGGGCAAGGTCGCGCCGAAGGTGATCGCGGTCGGCAGCTATGACGCCGACCTCGTGGCAACCGTCGCGGATGCAGATCTCATCTTCGAGGCCGTCGCCGAGAACCTCGAAGCCAAGCGCGCCGTGTTCGCGCTGATCGATAACGCCCGGTCGCAGGGCTCGATCGTCGCGACCGTGTCGTCGGGTCTCTCCATCGCCGCGATGTGCGAAGGGCGCAGTGAAGACTTCAAGAAGCACTTCCTCGGCGTGCACCTGTTCAACCCGCCGACCATCATCACGGGCACCGAGATCATCCCCCACGCGGGCACCGACCGCGCGGTCGTCGAGCTCATGCACCAGGTGCTCGAGGCCACGTTCGGCCGCGTCGTGATCGAGTGCGCCGATACGCCGGCCTTCGCCGGCAACCGCATTGGCTTCAAGGTCCTCAACGAGGTCGCGCAGCTCGCCGGCGAGCACGGCGTCGCGTACATGGATCAGCTCGTCGGCACCCACACCGGCCGCGCGCTCGCCCCGCTCGCGACGATTGACCTCGTCGGTTGGGACGTGCACAAGGCGATCGTCGACAACCTCCACGCGAATACCCGTGACGAGGCTCACGCACAGTTCGAGCTCCCGGCCTACATGGCTCGCGGTATCGAGCGCGGCCACCTCGGCCGCAAGACCAAGGACAAGGGCGGCTTCTTCCGCGTCGACGGCAAGGGCGCCGATGCAGTGCACTTCGTCCTCGACCCCGTGTCCGGCGACTACAAGCCGCTCGCCGAGGTGAAGCCCGCGCTCCCCGCGTTCATCGAGCGGATGAAGGCCGCACTTCGCCAGGGCAGCCACTCCGACGCATTCGACGTGCTGTGCCAGGCCGACGGCAAGGACGCGACGATCCTGCGCCGCGTGATGCTCGGCTACATCTCGTACGCACTCGGCCGCGTCGGCGAGGTCGTGAAGCACGCGCGCGACGTCGACCGCATCATGGGCTTTGGCTTCAACTGGGCCCCGCCGAGCATGCTGGTCGATGCGATCGGCGCGCCGCGCACGATCGAGCTGCTCACGCAGGAGCTGCTTCCGATTCCCGACGTGGTCATCGAGGCGGCCCGCATGGACCAACCGCTCTTCGATGTCCCCGTCGACAGCGGTAAGTTCTTCGCGGCTGCGTAGTCATCGCCGTCGATCGAGTATCGTCGGCGGGTGACGACACGCGTGTTCACGGCGAGCTACGTCGAGCGCGTGACCTTGCGCGACGGCACGCCGCTGGTGCTTCGCCTCGTCACGCCCGAGGACAAGGCCATGCTGCGCCGCGGGTTCGAGCGCTGGTCGCAGGAGTCGCGGTACGCTCGGTTCTTCTCGGCCAAGACCAAGCTGACCGACGAGGAGCTCGCGTACCTGTGCGACGTCGACCAGGAGAGCCACTTCGCGCTGGGCGCCACCCGCGAGGACGACCCGTCCGCCGGCCTTGGCATCGCGCGCTTCATCCGGTTGCCGGAGCAAGAGATTGGCGAGCCGGTGACCGCCGAGGCTGCGATCGCCGTCGCCGACGACGTCCAGGGCCAGGGCCTCGGCAGGATCCTGCTCGAGCACCTGGTCACGGCGGCCGCCGAGCGCGGCATCGAGCGGTTCCGCTGCGAGGTGCTCGCTGCGAATGCCTCGATGAAGGCGCTCATCGAGAAGATCGCGCCGGTCCGTAGCGTCGAGGTGTCATCAGGTGTGATGTCCATCGACTTCGACTTGCCAGGTTCTGTGACGGATCCAAGCGCACGTGAGTCAGCCCTGTATCGCTTCTTTCGCGGTGTCGCTAAGATGGGGCCATGGGGACTCATCGCTTCGCGTTGGTCGTGATGGCGCTTGCCGCCTGTGGAGATGACAGCGGGTCGTCTCGCGTCGATGGTGCCGTCGATTCGCTGGACGGTACGAGGGATGGCGGCGATGCCATGCAGCAGGTCGGGTGCAGCTTCGAGGAGGCAGCCGACGCCACCAATGATCTGATCAGCACTTCGGAGATGTCGGGCCTGACGATCAGTGCCACGCGGGTCGACATCTGCGGGACGATCAACAACACCCACTACGACGCAACGAACGAGATCGTCGACGCCGACTTCTACCGGTTCACGATCGCCGCAGACACCGACATCCTCGTCCACCTCACCGGCTCCGGCATCGGCGCTGCGGACGACACCGTCATGCAAGTCCGCAAGATCGGCGCGAGCGGCTTCTTCGGGTTTGGCATCGTCGAAGGCGATCACGGCACCATCGCGACCCGCCTCGTCGCCGGCGAATACGCGATCGGCGTCGGCACGTTCCACTCGGCCTCCATCGCAGCGCCGGTCGCCTACCGCTTCTCGATCACCACCGACGCGCCACTCACGCGATGTCCCGCCAAGACCGACACCACGACGCACGCCGAAGGAGCCGACAACGGCGCCAACAACGTCGTCGATTACGAGTCGACTGCCAACCCCGAGAGCACCCTCAGCAACTCGGGATCCGACACCCCCGAGGTGACCGGTATCACCGCCGCGCCCGGCACTGCATATCTCGTCACCGGCACGTCGGCAAACGTGAACCCGGGAGATGACTACATGGACCGCGATACCTACGCGTTCACGACCGGTGCAACGACGAATCAGATGTCGGTCCGGCTCAACTGGACCACCACGCCAACGGACCTCGACTTTCGCGTCTACCCACAGAGCACGGTCAATCCGCTGAGCATCGTCGGTGGTCTCGATGACTCCGATATGGAGCACGAGTTCGAGACCTTCGCGGTCAAACCGAATACTACCTACTGGCTGTGGGTCGCTGCCGAAGACGGCAGCACCGCGCCTGCGACGTATTCGGCCACGCTCTGCGGCGAGACATTCTCGCCCTGATCTGCGAATCCTTCCCGCGCGAAATGTGCGGGAACGCCACGGCGGGCTCGACGCAAATATGACTCGTTTCGCTGTTCACGCCTGCCACAGCGTGGCGCGAGCGATGCACTCACAGGATTCATGCAGATTCCTGTGGAGATCACGTTCAAAGAGATCGAACGGAGTGCTGCCGTGGAAGCTCGCATTCGCGAGCTGGCAGCGAAGCTCGAGCGCGTGTTCGACCGCGTCATCCGCTGTGATGTCATGGTCGAGACGCCGCATCGACACCAACACAATGGACGCCAGTTTCACGTTCGCGTGCACCTGACGGTCCCGGGCGGTGAGATCGTCGCCAGTCACGATCCGGGACCCGACGAGACGCACGAGGACGTGTACGTCGCGCTTCGCGATACCTTCAACGCGGCGAAGCGTCAGCTCGAGGACCACGCACGCAAGTCGCTCAAGCGCGGTGAGGGCGCGCCCAAGGAGCGCGCGGGGGCCGATCACGGGCGGGTGACCTTCCTCGATGTCGAGAAGGCCTGGGGCTGGATCGAGCCGGCAGACGGTCGCCAGATCTACTTCCACCGCAACAGCGTGCTGTCGGGCGTTGACCAGCTCGAGGTTGGCGATGAGGTGCGCTTCACCGAGGAGATGGGCGACAAGGGCCCGCAAGCGAGCAGCGTCGATCGCGTCGGCGCGCACGGCCATCACTCGATGCCCATCGGCGATGAATCAGCTGGGCGCGGCAAGACGTTCTAAGGCGTCGCCGTCGTTGGACTCCGTGAATCACTCCCGGCTATGACAGCCGCGGAGGATTCACGTTATGGCACTCAAGCGAAGCAGCACCGCCGTCTGGCACGGCACCGGTCCCAAGGGTAGTGGCACGCTCTCGACGCTGTCGGGCGCGATGAAGGATCAGCCCTACAGCGCCAACGCGCGCTTCCAGTCGGAAGACGGCAAGGCCGGCACGAACCCCGAGGAGCTCATCGCCGCGGCCCACGCCGGCTGCTTCACGATGGCCCTCAGCTTCCAGCTCACCAATGCCGGCCACGAGCCGACCGAGCTGAAGACGGACGCCGTCGTCAGCATGGAGAAGCACGACATCGGCTGGACGATCACGAACATCAACCTCGACGTCGAGGGCAAGGTTCCGGGCGTCACCGCCGAGAAGTTCGCCGAGCTCGCCGAGGTCGCGAAGAAGAACTGTCCGATCTCTCGCGCGCTCGCAGCGAACAACATCACGATGTCCGCCAAGCTGCTCTGAACGAGCAGGCTCGGCGTTTGTCGCACGCGAAATCGTGCGACCGATGCTGACAAACGGTGTGCGCCTCGCGCAGACATCTGTCACGGTGTGCCGGGGTGGCGACAGCACAGCTCGACTTCGCCGCACTGTTCGGGGCATTGCCGAATGCCCTGATGGTGCTCGATCGCGAGCTCCGCTACGTCGCCGCCAACGAGGCGTATCTCAAGACGACCGGGGCCCAGCTCGAGCAGCTCCTCGGTTCGCACGTGTTCGACGCGTTCCCGAACGACCCCGCGGATCCGAACAGCGCGAATGCGAAAATCCTGCGGGCGTCATTCGAGCGCGTGCTCGCATCGGGGAAGACCGACGAGCTCGCAGCGATCTGGTACCGCGTACCGCGCAAGGCGGGCGGCCCGCTCGAGGACCGCGTGTGGAGCGCGAAGCACACGCCGCTGCTCGGTGTTGACGGCAACGTCGCGTTCATCGTCCAGGAGACGGCGGATATCACGCACGTGCAGGCAACGACCGTCGACGCCGGCTCACTCCTCGGCGCCACCGTTCTCGATCGCGCGCTGCGTGCGCAGGCAGCGGCGACCACACTCGGCGCGCAGCTCGCGAGCCTGCGCCAGATGTTCGACCAGGCCCCGGGCTTCGTGTGTTTCTTGCGCGGGCCCGAGCACGTGTTCGAGTTCGTGAATCCGGCATACCTTCAGCTGGTCGGTCACCGCGAGGTCAGCGGCCTGAAGGTTTGCGATGCGCTTCCCGAGGTCGTCGAGCAGGGCTTCATCACGCTCCTCGACAACGTCTACAACAGCGGCGAAGCGTTTCTCGGCAAGGACCTCTTCCTCCGCCTGCAGCGCACGCCCGGTGCCGCCCTCGAGGATTGCTATGTGGACTTCATCTACCAGCCGATCCGCGACGATTCAGGGCACATCGTCGGCATCTTCGTGCAGGGCCAGGAAGTCACGACACAGCATCATGCGCAGGCGACCGCCGCGCAGCTGTTCGTACGCCAGCGATTCCTGATCGAGTCCATTCCGGTTCAGGTCTGGACGTCGACGCCCGATGGCATGCTCGACTTCGTCAGTGACCGCGCGCTGCGCTACTTCCAGACCACGGTCGAAGAGATCCTCGGAACCGGCTGGCTATCCTGCCTGCATCCCGATGACGTCGCCGAGAGCACCTCGCGGTGGAATCGTAGCGTCGCTACCGGCGAGCCCTACGAGATCGAGTTCCGGCTGCGTCGTGGGGATGGCACCTATCGCTGGCATCTCGCACGAGCGAGCGCCGAACGCGGCGCTGACGGGACCATCATCGGTTGGTTTGGCACCAACACGGATATCGACGAGGCCAAGCTCGCGCTTGCCGAGTTGCGCGCGCGGTCGGAGTACGAGCAACGCCTGATCGGCATCGTCAGCCATGACCTTCGCAATCCGCTGAATTCGATCAGTCTCGCCGCGGCATTGCTATCTCGCCGCCAGCTCGACGAGCAGACCCAGCGCACGATTGCTCGCATCTCGCGGTCGGCCGATCGCGCGGCGCGGT
Organism: Haliangiales bacterium; assembly: GCA_038322185.1. Classification (GTDB taxonomy): domain Bacteria; phylum Myxococcota_A; class Polyangia; order Haliangiales; family Haliangiaceae; genus JABFXX01. The sequence continues at coordinate 2,008 of JBBQFU010000028.1, read as the reverse complement.
TGATCACCGACCTGCTCGACTTCGCGAAGGCGCGCATTGGCACCTCGATCCCGATCAATCCCGGCCCGACGAACCTGCGCGAGGTCGTCGAGCAGGTCGTCGACGAGCTGCAGATGCTGGCGCCGAGCCGCATCGTTCGCGTTGGTCACACCGGCGCCGAGGACGGTCGCTGGGATGCCGACCGCATCGCCCAGGTGATCTCGAACCTCGTTGGCAACGCCCTGCAACACGCACCAGCGGATGCGCCGATCAAGGTCGAGTCACGCATCGAGGGTGATGATGCGTTCTTCGCCGTGACCAACGACGGCCCACCGATCCCAGCGGCCGAGCTGTCGCTCCTGTTCGAACCGTTCAAGCGCGGACACAACGCCGCGGTGGGCCCGGGGGGCAGTCTCGGTCTCGGGCTCTACATCGCGCGCGAGGTGGTGATCGCACACGGCGGCACGATCGAGGTCGACTCGAGCATCGACGCTGGCACCAGCTTCGTCGTGCGCTTGCCGCGGTTCGTCGCGCCCACAACGCAGTCATAGAAACGGCCGCGACCCACACGTGGCGAGTCGCGGCCTCTCGTTGTCTCGGCCTTCAGTCGATCTGCAGCTGATCGCGGGCGACGACGCGGAAGCTGAGCTCGGGTACGCGACGGCGGGTGATCTCGGCGGCGACTTCTTGACGAAGCTCGGCTGCGTGCCTGTGCACGCGTGCGAGCGCGACATCTGGATCGATGTCATCGCGCATCGCGACGAAGATCACCTGCATGCGCGACGAGCTCGGCGTCCTCGAGCGTCAAGCACGATCCCAGAAGCGTCCGGAACGCTTGCCGCTTCCGGCCTGCTGCTTGCTTCTGATCCGTGCATGCAGCGACACACCCTCGGTCTGTTCGCGACCGCCACGGCGGCCACGCTCGGTTACGTCGCGCTCGCGCGGCTGGTGCAGCGAGGAACAACCCGGCGCGATGACGCACGCGCACGCCGGAAAGCTCTGAGGCACGCGACCCCGCGAGCGAAGAAGCTCGCCGAGACCACCGGGCACATCGGCAAGTGGTACACGCACGTTCCACTCGCGCTGACGGGCGCAGCGATTCTCGCCAGGTGTGATCGCCGCGCCGCCGCCGCGACGCTGGCAACGAGCTCGCTGCTCGCGGTGGCCGCCAGCCCGATCCTCGATCGCGTTCACCCCAAGCGGAAGCCACCGCCGGGCAAGCACGACCCGAAGGCGCAGAGCTATCCGAGTGGTCACGCGCTCGAGACCACGACGGTCGCGCTCGCGGCTGGCTGGATCCTCTCGCGCGAGCGGATCGCACCGCCCGCAGTCGTCGCGCCAGCGGCTGTTGCGGCGGCGGCGATCTCGGGTTTGGGGCGACTCGTCCTCGATCGTCACTGGACGACGGACTCGATCGCCGGCTACCTCGCCGGCATCGCGCTCGGCTCGGCCTGCGCAGGTGTGTACGAGCTCGTAACGGTGCGTTAGTCCACGTCGACGTCGACCGACTTCGCCTTGGGCGGCGGCGGCGGCGGCGGGCCCTTGCGGACCACCTTCTCGAACGTCTGCTTGAGCTCCTCGGTCTCGACTTCCATCGTCAGTCCCTCGAGCGCCGACGCGGGCAGCTCGAGTGCAGCCGCGAGGTCACGCAGGTAGTCGTCCTCGGCGAAGTCGAGCTCGTCGTCGGCCTCGTTGACCGCGGCGACGAGGAACAGCAGCTTCTTGCGATCGTCGATGCTGTCACCCGTGAAGGGGGCAGCGGATGCCTTGAGATCGAACTTGGCGGGGTCGAACGATTTGATCTTCTCGTCGACCTCCGGCGACAGGTCGCCGCTCAGGCCCTGCAGGAGCGTACGAACTTCGTCGCGCTCCTGGTCCTTCAGCTCCTTGTCCGCGTACGCGGCGCCCAGCAACAACTCACTCAGCGGCAGGATCCGATCCGTGGTCATCGTCGACATACGCTCGGCATTCTACACTCGTCGAGTGCTGCGCGATCGCGAACGAGACCGCAGATCGACACCAAAGACGG
>JBBQFU010000027.1:0-46303 GCA_038322185.1 Haliangiales bacterium | reverse complement strand
GTGGTCGTCACGCAGCCAGCTCGCTCAAGTGACGACCGATCGGCACTCGGCGAGCTGTTCCGAGCACCCTACCTGCGCAACCTCGCGTTGCTCGTCGCGATTGGCGCAGCGATGTCCTCGGTGCTCGACTATGTGTTCAGTGTCCAGGTCACCGCGCGCTACGGCAGCGGTCCCAACCTGCTGGCGTTCTTCTCGCTGTTCGGTCTGGGCGTGAGCGTTCTGTCGCTCGCGCTCCAGGTCTCGCTCGGTCGCGTCGCGATGCAGAAGCTTGGCATCGCAGTGAACATTGCCGTGTTGCCCGGAATCGTGATTCTCGGCGGTTCGGTGGGCATGGCGATGCCGGGGCTCGTGAGCTCGACGCTGCTGCGCGGAACCGAGATGATCCAGCGCAACACGCTGTTTCGCTCCGCCTACGAGCTTCTCTACACGCCGCTCGAGGAACGGCAAAAACGCTCGACGAAGGCGCTGATCGACGTCGGCTTCGACCGCCTCGGCACTGCGCTGGGCAGTGGCGTGACCATCGTCGTGGTCGCGTTGTTCGCGTACAGCGAGAACATCTTGCTCGGAGTGGTGGTCGTCCTCGCGATGCTCACACTACCGCTCGTGGGACAGCTGCACCGCGGATACGTCACCGCGCTGAAGGACCGGCTGCGCGAAGCCGAGCAAGCGCTGCCTGCGGATCCCGACGTCAAACCGATGCCGTCGCGCGCAGTCGAGGAGCGGGCGAACGAGGCCGTGATCGAGAGCGTCGAGCGTGTCCGGCATTTTGACGATGCCGCACCGACCGAGGACCTGGTTCCGCGAGCGAGCATCGCTGCCGCCGTGGACGCTCTGCTCTCGAACGACGTGGTCCGCGAACGGGCGGCCCTGATCGGCTGGGATCGCTCGAAGCTCCCACTCGTGCCGTTCGCGATCCTCCTCCTTGCCAGCGATGAAGTGCACGTGCAGGCACGAAAAGCTTTGCAGGCGGTGGCCACCGAAGCCACGGGGCAGCTGCTCGATGCGCTCCTCGATCCCGACTCTGCGTTCGTGATCCGTCGCCGCATCCCGGCCGTGCTGGCCGTGTGTGGGAGCCAGCGGGCAGCCGACGGGCTGCTCTATGGCCTCGCCGACGATCGCTTCGAGGTGCGCTACGCGTGTGTGCGCGCGCTCGTCAAAGTCGCCGACCGAGGCCGCCACATCCTGTTCGCGCGCGAGAAGATCATCGAGATCCTGAACCGCGAGATCGAGCACGCCACGTCGGCGTTCAGCGAGCTCGACGACGGCAGCGACGAAGGGCCCAATCCGCTCCTCGACCTGATCGCCCGCGATCGCGTCGGCCGCAGCGTCGAGAACCTGTTCGCATTGCTGTCGCTTATCCTCGAGCGAGACGGCTTGCGGCTGTGCCTCGCCGGCCTTCATCAGGAAGACGACCGCCACCGCGGTACCGCACTGGAATACCTGCAGACCGTCCTGCCCAGCGAGCTGCGCGACAAGCTGCTGCCGCTGCTCAGCGACGCAGGGCCGGTTCCGACCACCCGGGCTCCGGGCGAATTGCTCGTCGAGCTCACGAGCGCGATGATCGCCCGCGCATTCGTCGGCGACGAGACTCTCCCCCAGCAGCTGGCTCATTGCTGCCAAGCGCTCGTCGGGATGGGCGCAGCGTTCGCGCGCGTCTGGACCTACAACGCGAATGACAGCGTTCTCGAGCTGCGCGCGAGCGTCGGAATGTATACGCACCTCGATGGACCGCACGGTCGCGTCCCGCTCGGCTCCATGAAGATCGGGCAGATCGCGTCCACTCGGGTCCCCCATCTCACGAACAAGGTAGTCGGTGATCCGCGGGTGCCCGATCAGGAGTGGGCCAAGCGCGAGGGACTCGTCGCGTTCGCTGGCTATCCGCTGGTGGCTGGCGAGCAGCTCGTGGGCGTGATCGCGCTGTTCGCCAAGCACGAGCTCTCGCCGGACCTGCGGGCGGCATTGGCCGCTGTCGCCGATCAGATCGCGCTCGCCATCAGCATGTCGGCCCGCGTCCCTGCAGCCTGACACCCGACTCGATGTGGTCCGCGGCGCGGTAGTATTCGGCGTGCTTCGCGCGATCCTCGTAACAGGGTGCCTCGCCGCGGGATGCGGGCGCTTCGCGTTCGATCTCGTCGCCGACGGTCCAGCCAGCGATGCACCTGGCGATCAGGCGCCATGTGATCTGACAGCGCCGTTCGGCGAGCCCGTTGCGATCGGCGAGCTCAACACCGCGGCCAATGAAGGCAGCCTGAGGCTCCTGTCCGACGAGCTCACCGGTTACTTCCACTCGAGCCTCGACATCTTTCGCGCTGTGCGCCCGGATCTCGCCTCTCCGTTCACGTTCACACTGGTCACCGAGCTGAGCTCGGCGGAGCTCGAGCAAGAGCCGACCGTGACCGGCGATGATCTGATGATCGTGTTTCGCAAACGCGTCGCCGGAAATAACGAGCTGTTCTATGCAACACGTACCTCGCGCGCCGTCCCGTTCGATACGCCGGCCCTGATCACGGCGCTCGCGAGCAGCGAGACCGACTCCCAGCCGTTCCTGTCGCCGGGGGACGGGCAGCTGTACTTTCAGTCGATGCGCGATGGCGCCGATGAGGACATCTACCGCAGCGTACACAACGGCACCGCGTTCGGTGCGCCGGTGCTCCTCGACGAGCTACGAGCGAACAACGAAGGCGACCCGGTGCTATCGTTCGACGGCTTCGACATGTACTGGCGCTCGACGCGTCCGGGCGGGCCCGCCGATGGCACGTTCAATATCTGGACCGCACACCGGGACACGCTCGGCGATCCGTTCGGCGCGATCCAGCTGGTCGCCAACGTGAACTCGACCGCGAACGATGGCCCGAGCTGGCTGTCGACGGATGGCTGCCGCCTGTATCTCACCTCGAACCGCACCGGCAATTACGATCTGTTTGTTACCAGTCGCCCGTGAGCGCGTTACGACGCGAGGTTCGTCACGGTCGCCGCGGGAAGCATTTGTCCAGGACGCCCTGGAGTTTGGTTCCAGTCCTCCACTGATACCCCTCACACGGGTCGCCGTTCGATCCTGAAAACCTGCCGCTGCGCTCACAGTAGTTGCAGACGACCTTGCCGTGCATGGGTGAGTCAGAGGTGCTCTGCTGCGCGGGCGCGTAGCCCGCGCAGGATTTATTGGGTGTCGTGCCCCACGAATTGAGGTCGCACGAGTCAGGCTTCGTTCCGAAGACGTCACACCCCGGCGCGGAGGTGTCGACGCAGTACCAGGACGAATTCACGGGTTCATGCACGATTTGCTGCTGCGACTCGAGCCGCCAGCGGACCGGACAGAGTTGCTGATCACCTGCTTCGCATAGACAGTTAGGTAGCGTACGACGCCGCTCGCACAGAGGCGACGTGGTGCCGTCCGGGAAGCGCCCGCGGCACGTGCAATCGAGCTCGCCAGCGACGGCGACGGCCGAACCCACGCCGTGTGGAGTTGCTGCGACGGCCGCGTCGGGGGCGGCGCGGCGTGAGGTTCGCGAAGGAACATGCGACGGAATCGGTGGAGCCAGCGCGACAGAGGTCGCGTCCGGCACCGCCGCATCGGCAGGGGGCGAAGCGGGACGCAGCATCGCGAGCCGGCGCGTGACCTCGTCGTGATCGCGACCCGTCGGTGCTGCCGCGAGGTAGCGCTCGAAATAGCTCGTCGCTTCGGCGTTGCGCCCGAGGCGGGCGGACAGCTCGCCCATGCGATACAGCGCGTCGGTGCTCGGCTGCAACGCATACGCCTCCCCGTACTCGGCAAGGGCGAGCTCGAGCTTGCCGGCGCGTTCGGCCTGGAGCGCGCGCATCGTGTGGTCGGGTTCGGCGGCCGCCTCGCCACGGTCGCGCAGCTGTGTCCACGCGACCACTGCGATCGATGTGGCCACCACGACGACTGCGAGGACTCCGAGCACGGTTCTTCCGCGTGCACGGGACGGCACTTGCTCCGATGCTCCGAGAGATTTGCGCGACGGACGCTGTGCGGCGGTCATATCGCCTGTGCGCTCGTCGCTGACGAGCTCGGTCAGCGCCGTCGCGAACGTCTCGGCCTTCGCGAACCGCGCCGTCGGGGACTTCTCGAGAGCGCGGGCGACGGCCGCTACCAGTGGCGCCGGCAGGTCCGGGCGCAGCTCGTCGAGCGGTCGCGGCGTGTGGTGAAGGTGCTGCGCGGCAACGACGGAGAACGTGTTGCCCGAGAACGGTGGCGCGCCGGCGAGCATCGCGTAGATCGTGAGGCCGGCACCATAGAGGTCAGCGCGCCCGTCGACCGTGCCGCCGGCGAGCTGTTCTGGCGACATGTACTGCGGCGTTCCGATGACGCGGTCCGCGCCTGTGATCGTGTCGTCGCCGATGGCCATGGTCTTCGAGATCCCGAAGTCCATCACCTTGACGCGATCGTCGGGTCCGACGAGTACGTTGCCCGGCTTGATGTCGCGGTGGACGAGGCCGGCGACGTGAATCGCGCCGAGCCCGGCGAGCATCTGCCGTGCGATCGTGATCGCGCGGTCTGCCCGCAGTTGTCCATCCTGCTCGATCACCTGGCTCAGGTCGCGGCCCGCGAACAGCTCCATGACGATGAACTCGTGCGTCGCTGTGGCTCCGACGTCGAAGACGCGGATGATGTTGTCGTGGGAGAGCTTGCTCGCGGCCTGCGCCTCGCGCCGAAACCGGGCCGCCGCGTCGCGATCGTCGTCGCGCTGGAGGAACTTGATGGCGACAAGGGTGTCGAGCCCGAGGTGAGCCGCTTCGTAAACCGCGCCCATTCCGCCGCGTCCGATCAGTCGGCGCACCTGATAGCGCTCCGCGATGATCTGACCGATCAGCGGATCTGCGGACTCGAACACGGCGACGATGGCGCCCCCATCCTTGGAGCAGAACTTCTCGCCCGCCGCGTAGGTCGTACTGCAAACCACGCATCTCGTCGTCGCTGTGGTCAAGTCACTTCGCTACTGGACGTTGGCCTGATTCGTCGCTTCAGGCTGATCGATATAGAACTCGGTGATCAGCTGGTCGTCGAACTGGTCGGCGAAGCGGCCGACGCCGGCGACCATGTTCGCGAACTCGTGCGCGTCGATGCCCTTGAGCGCGCGGCCCGAGTGCAGGATCACCCAGCCGTCGGGCTGGATCGCGAACGAGGCCATGCCGCCCATGTACGCGTTGTGCTCGAGGAGCTTGCGATAGAACGCGGCGATCTTGTCCTGCGGCACCTCCTTGAACAGCGGGGCGATCGCGACGATCGCGCTGCCGGAGACACCGACGATGACAAACGCCGAGCCCCACTGGAGTCGGACCAAGTTGGCCTCGACGGCCTGGGCCTTCTCGGCCAGGCCACTGTCCTGCAACAGCTGCTCTAACGATGGCGTAGTCGACATGCGCGCCACGATACACCATCATCGTGGCCGCAATGGCCGAGCGGGAACGCAGCTTGTGGGCGTGGGGGTGGCGGGACAAGTTCCCCGACGAAACGGCCCGCACGGGCATGGTCGCGATGGTCGGCGCGCTGGTGCCGGGAGTCGCGCCCGCGCTGCGCGGCCTGCCGCCCGACGAGCCCGTCGTTCGCGACTCGCCAGTTCGCTGCCCTGACACGCTCGCCGAATTCGCGACGCAGGAGCCGCGAGCGCGCGCATCACGCACGCGCGGTCGAGCGTTCGTCGACATCGTGGCGGGCTTTGCCGGCGACTACGACGGCGCGCCCGACGTCGTGGCCACGCCACGCACTGCCGACGAGGTCGCCCGTGTACTCGAGGTCTGCGACGGGAACAACTGGCTCGTGGTCCCGTTCGGCGGAGGCACGTCCGTCGTCGGTGGCGTCGATGCAGCGGGCGCACGAAAGCACAGCGGCGTCACGAGCACGGTTCCGGTCGTGAGCCTCGATCTCGGCGGGCTCACGGGTGTGCACGAGGTCGACACGACGAGCCGGCTCGCGCGCATCGGAGGCGGTACGTTCGGGCCGCGTCTCGAAGACGAGCTCGCACCGCATGGCCTCACGCTGCGCCACTTCCCGCAGAGCTTCGAGTTCTCGATGCTCGGCGGCTGGCTCGCGACGCGCGCCGGTGGCCACTACGCGACCGGCCCCACGCACATCGACGATCACTGCCACTCGCTCACGATGATCACGCCGCGCGGTACGATCACGACGCATCGCCATCCCGCATCCGGTGCGGGGCCGGAGCCGGCGAGGCTGCTGCTCGGCAGCGAGGGCGCGTTCGGCGTGATCACCGAGGCGTGGATGCGCGTCGTGCCGCGTCCGCGGTGGCGTGCGTCGGCGAGCGTCACGTTCCCGACGCTCGCGGCCGGTGCCGATGCGGCGCGCGCACTCGCGCAATCGGGGCTCCAGCCCGCGAACGCGCGCCTGCTCGATCCGAACGAGGCCAAGCTGCATCGCGTGCGCTTCGATGGCACCGCCGTGTTGCTGATCGGCTTCGAGTCCGCCGATCACCCCATGACGCCGTGGCTCACGCGTGCCGTCGAGCTCGCGCGCGATCACGGCGGCACCGTGGTGTCGGGACCCAGCGAGAAGGACGATGCCGCGCGCGGCGGTGAAACCGGCGCGTGGCGCCAGGCGTTCTTCGATGCGCCGTATCTCCAGTCGGCGCTGCTCTCGATTGGCGTGCTCAGCGACACGTTCGAGACCGCATGCACGTGGACGCAGTTCCCCAAGCTCGACGCTCGCATTCGCGCCGCCGTCCAGCGCGCGCTCGACGAGGAGTGCGGCGGCGGCATCATAGCGTGCCGGTTCACGCACGTGTATCCGGACGGCCCGGCGCCGTACTACACGTTCGTCGGGGCGGCGAAGCCCGGCGGTGAGCTGGCGCAATGGCGCGCGATCAAGCACGCTGCCAGCGAAGCGCTCGCAGCTGCTGGCGGCACGATCACGCACCACCACGCGGTTGGCCGGATGCATCGGCCCTGGTACGACCGCGAGCGACCGCCGCTGTTTGGTGCCGCGATCGCGGTGATCAAGAGCCTGTGGGATCCACGCTCGATCATGAATCCCGGCGTGCTGATCTAGATGGTGATGTTGATCTCGTAGACGCCGCCGTCGCTGTTCGTGGCGGTACCCTTTACCGTGGTCGCGCCGGGGACACGCACGACATCGCCCGCCACGGCACCCGCCATGGTCGTTCCCATGATCGTCAGGTCGAGCGTGAGCGTGCCTTCGAGATCGCCGCTCAGCGCGTAGACGCCGAGCATCGAGTCGTTCGAGGTCAGCGTCCCCTCGATCGTGCCGTTCGGAAAGTTCTTGAGCTGGAGGTCGAACGACGGCTGGTTCAAGACATCTGCATCGGTGTTGAACACCACATGCACGGTGTCGCCATCGTCGTTGTAGGGCACCTCGCCGTCGTCGTAATCGACCATGCCGACCTCGAGGCGCATCCCCTTGTTGGTCGACGAGCCTTGGTCGACCTTACCCGTGATCGTGAGGGCACCGGCTGCGGCACCCGTTCCCGCCTGCGGGTCGATGTTCGCGCTCGATGCAGCATTGAACCCTGCAAACCCGAGGGCGATCGACTTTTCGATCGAGCCGTCGAGTGAGAGGTATGCGCGACGCGCAGCCTCGTCGGAATCGATCTCGTCGTCGTCGCTACAACCAGTACCCGCAGCGGTGAGGAACAGCACTACATAGATGAAGTTACGCATGCGAAGAGAGTATCAACTCTTCTTGGCATCGCTCTTTGCTTCGACATGTCTCGGCGGCAATGCACGTGTCTTGCCAAGCTCGATCTGCCCCGCCATCACACCTGCACGGATGGCTGTACGTGCGAGTGCCACGCCTTGCCTGATCACGAATAGTGTGACCGCGCCCTCGGCGCCGTACATCGGATGGCCGGCGGCGAGGTACATGTAGCCGACGGTGACGAGCGCGAAGGCGATCCAGCCGATGCCGGCGTGAAGCAACGTGATCGGCCGCTTCAGCACGAATGTGACGGTGCGCATGTACGTCATCACGACGCTCGGCTCGTGGGAGTCACCTCGCAGTGTGAGCTCGACACGTGCGTAATCGGTCACGGTCCACAGGAAGTGCACGATGAGCAGCGCGGGCAGGAGCGCGATCGCAAGCCCGCCGATCAGCTGCGGGATCGTGAGCGCGTTCTCGATGCGATCGATCACGAACCCGGTGCATGCGCCGAACACGATCAGCGCGATCATCAGGCCGGGCAGGGAGCACAGCGATAGCCGCACGTAGCGCAGGTACGTGCTCGCGCCGCTCGCGCCGAAGCACTTCGCGGTGTCCGCGCGGCCTTCGGGGCGATTCGCGAGCACGCCGTAGATGCCGCCGGTCACGAACCACGTGGCGAGCTGCCACAACATCACCGAGCTGATCACGATACCGAGCGATGCGAGCAGCGCGTCCTTGCCGTGGCGCAGGCAGTAGATCAACGCGACCAGGTCGCCGTCGACGGCCTCGTCGAACATCGGCAACTTGCCGAACGTGCGCGCGAGGACCATCGACACCGCGCCCATGCAGGCGAGCGCCACGAGTGTCTGCACCACGAACACCGCGAGCAGCGTGCCGGTGTAGCGGCCGAGCGCGCGCGGCATCGCGGCGAACAGCTCGCGGAGCCCGAGGCGTGTGGCCATTACGGTCCCACCAGCTGCATCAGGAACTGCGCCCACGATGCGATGCGCGCGCTTGCACGCAGCGAGGCTCCGCCGTCGCCTTCGATGCGTACGTGATGCTGGGTCGGGTTCGCGAGCGCGAGCTTGCGGTCGGGGTCGATGTTGACCTCGATCAGCCGCGACGATCGCTCGACGATGAACCGCGTCCAGCTCGCATGGCCGCGGTCATCCCAGTGCACGCGCTGGGTCGAGCCATCGGCGAACTCGAGCGCGATCTCGACGGGCACGTGGATGACGCCCATGTTCTCGATCACGATCTCGCAGACGTAGGTGCCTGTGTTGGGCGCTTCGATTTCTGTTGTTGTGATTGGCTTGGCTTCGTCGGAGGAGCCAGAACCGAAGGGAGGGGGGGCCGCGCTGCCCATCGCTTCGATCTCCGCCTTGGTGTGGCCGACCACCGGACCGACGTTGAACACGCCGCGCGCAGCGTGCGCGTTCCGACACTCGCTGGTGCGGACCTTGAGCGCGCTGCCACCGACCTGCTGGAACACCGGGCCGATGAACCAGCTCAGGTCCTGGCCGAGCTCGCGCTCCAGCGTCGCGAACAGATCGCGCCCGGTCGGATGCTTGAACGCGAAGTTCTTCACGTAGACCTTCATCGCGGCCATCAGCTTCGCGCTGCCGACTTGCGCCTCGAGCGTCTCGAGCGCGCGCGGTCGAGATGTACGTCGCGATCGAGCCCGCATCGAAGTCGACAAATGCGTAGGCCGCGGTCGCGATCGGGACCGGGAGCTGGCTCGGATCCTCGGTAATTGCCTTGCGCAGCGCGGAGATGTCTGCCTGCCAGCCGCGCCAATCAGCGGCATTGCCGCGCGGGCCATAGATGTCGCGCATCACGATCGCGTCGGCCCACTCGTTGAGTCCCTCGTCGAGCCAGGCCTCCTCGGGCTCGTTCGACGCGAGCATGCCCTGGAACCAGTTGTGACCGACCTCGTGCACGGTCGTGTACTCGGGCAGGCGCATGCCGGGCCGCGAGAACACCGAGTCACCGGCGGTGGTGACCAGCGTCGGATACTCCATGCCGGCGGCGCCCGACGCATCGACCGGCGGATCGATCACCGTCAGGATCGGCCACGGGTACGGCATGAAGTACGCGCTGAACCGCTCGACTGCACCGACCGCCGCTTGCAGGTGGCGCTTCGCGAACTCGGCCTGCTCCTTGCGCGCGTAGACGCGAACCTCGACCTCGCCGTCCTCGACCTTCGCCTTCGCGACGAACGGCGTCTTGCCGGTCGCGTCGGTCATCATGTACGGGTCGGCCATCCACACGAAGTCGTGGACGTCCTCGGCGTGATAGGTGAACGTTCGCGTCTGGCCCGGTGCCTCGGTCGCGCTGACGAGCACGCCCGTCGCCGCGATCACGTAGGTTGCGGGTACCGTGAGCGCGACGTCATAGCTGCCGAAGTCGGCGAAGAACTCGGTGAACGCATGATGTGGCTGGCACTCCCAGCGCTCCGCACCCGGCGGTCCGACGCGCACGCCGATCTTGGGAAACCACTGGCCGACGAGATGGAAGTCGCCCTTGTAGCCGGTGCGCGCGAACACCTCCGGCAGCTGGGCGGTGAACTTCATCTGCACCTCGACCGTGGAGCCCGGCTCGACCGCCTGCGCGAGGGGGACGATCGCCACGGTCTCGTCCGGCAGGTGCGGATAGGTCAGCTTGTCGGCGAGGTCGACGCCGCCGATCGTGAGCTGGTCGACCGAGATCCAGCCCCAGCCGGTGTCGCTCGCCTCGGCGCCACGCATCTCGCCGTGCGAGCTGCGCATGAACAGCGACTGCTCGTTCTTGAATGCGTTGAGGTAGAGGTGCAGCGGGAGGTCGCTGACCGCGCTGCTCCCGGTGTTCGTCCAGGTCAGTGTTTCACTGGCAGTGATCGTATGGCGCGCACCGTCGAGGCGGGCCTCGATGCGGTAGTTCGCGTTGCGGGGCGAGCGGGCTGCGCCGCCGCCACGCAGGGCAGGGGTGTCGTCGCGCTTCGGGAGCTTCTTGACGCGCGGCGGCCCGTGGCGGGCCTGACATCCGGCCGCTCCAACCGCCAATGCCAGGGCGACGAGTACCGACGTCCTCAGCACGACCCCTCTATACCGCAGCAGTCGTCGCCACGGGTACCCAAGCCCGCCGGATCGGGGTATCAATCCGCGGCGTGGAGAGGATCGGCAACTACCGCATCGTCGGGGAGCTCGGACGGGACGCCAGCGGTGTGGTCTACGAGGCGCGGCACCTGGTCCTGCCCCGCCGCGCGATCGTCAAGGTGATGGACGAGCTGCAACCGCCGCGGCCGCTGGCGATCCAGCTGCTCCGCGAGGCCTGCATCCTCGAGGCGCTCGAGCATCCGGGCACCGTGCGGGTCTACGAGTCGGGTCTGCTCTCGGAGCGCCGGCCGTGGTTCGCCGCCGAGCACGTCGAGGGCGCGACGGTCGCCGACCTGTTCGAGGCCGGTCCGCTCGAGCCCGCAAACGCGGTCGTGCTCCTGCGCGATATCGCCGAGGTGCTCGAGCACGCACACCGCCGCGGCGTCGTGCACTGCGGGCTGCGCCCCGATCGCATCGTCATCACCAATCGCTCGCGCGGCTATCCGCTGTGCGTCGTCGACTGGAGCGACGCGCGCGTTCACGACACCAGCGCGCCGCTTCCGGATCCCGATGTCCGCGAGTACTCGGCTCCCGAGCTGGTCGGTGGCTCGGCGGTCGACGATCGTGCCGACGTGTTCTCGCTCGGCGTCATCGCGTATCGCGCGCTCACCGGCGTGCTGCCGTTCGAGGCGATCACCGCGCAGGGCGAGGTGCAGCTGGTGCCGACGGAGGTCCACTGCCCGAACGCGCCACCGGAGCTCACGAGTCTCGTCGATCAGATGCTCGCCTGGGAGCGCTTCGATCGGCCGAGCAGCGCCGAGGTCACCGCAGAGCTCGCGCAGCTCGCGATCGATCTCGTCGAGCCACCGCAGCCGCGCCTCGCCAGTAGCGTGCGGATTCGTCAGCCGCGCTGGACGCCGTCGTTCCCGGTCGACGGCGAGGTGGAGTTCACCCCGCTCGATTCCAAAGACGACGACACCTCGTCGAAGTCCTCGTAGTAGGCTCGCGCCATGGCTGCAGATGATGGCGACCTGGTCGACCACCGCGGACGCATCGGCGAGTTCCTCGATCGGTTCGGCCGCGAGCGCAACATGTCGCTGCCGCCGCTCGACGATCAGGGCGTGGGGCAGGTGCAGCGCGGCTCGGCGGTCGTCAGCATCCACGTGCTCGCCGACAAGAACATCCTGTTGCTGCTGTCGCGCGTAGCCAAGCAGCCCGCGCTCGACGAGGCGAAGGCCAAGAAGCTGCTCGCGGCATCGTTCATCGAGACCGGCGATGCCGCGTTCGCGTTGCATCCCGACACCAACGATCTATACCTGCGCATCCTGCGCGGCCTCGACGGCCTCGACTACGAGGAGTTCGAGGACAGCCTGCACTCGATCGCGCAGGCCGCAGACCGCTGGGACGACAAGCTCAACGAGTGGTGATCACGCTCGACAGCCCCGAGGCCACGACCGCCGTCGGGACTCGGCTCGCTGCAGCGGTCATGGGCGGGGACTGCGTGGCCCTCATCGGTGATCTCGGTGCCGGCAAGACCACGCTGGTCGCGGGCCTGGTCGACGCGCTGGGTGGTGGTGCGGCGGCGAGCCCGACGTTCTCGCTCGTCAACGAGTATCCGGGCGGGCGGCTGATCGTGTGGCACGTGGATCTGTATCGGATCGAGCGCGAGGCCGAGCTGCGCGAGCTGGGCCTCGAGGACATCCTCGGTGACCGGCGCGGCGTCGCGCTCGTCGAGTGGGCCGACAAGTTCCCCGTGATGCCGACCGATCACCTGCGCATCGAGCTCGCGCACGTCGCGGCCGGGCGGACGCTGACGGTGACGGGCACCGGCATGCGCGGGAAGGCGCTCGCCGACGCTGTGCTAGGGTTTGCGCGTCCATGATCCGGTCGGTCGCAGTCTCGCTCGCGGTTGCCGTGCTCGCTGTATCCGCGGCGGAGGCCGGCCCGGCCTTCGATCCGAAGGTGGTCTACAAGATCCCGCGCGGCACCGGCGCGCCCGTCGAGGGCCCAGCCGATGCGCCGATCACGGTCGTGGTGTGGAGCGACTACGCGTGCGGCTACTGCAATCGGGTGCAGGGTACGCTGCAGCGCCTCGAGCATCTCTACCCGGATCAGATTCGCTGGGTGCATCGCACGCTGCCGCTCGACGAGGACTACACGCTCGCCGCCGAGGCCGCGATCGCGGCTGCCGCGCAGGGCCGGTTCCGTCCCATGCACGAGCGCCTGTTCGCGCTGCGCGGGCGCGTGACGCGTGCCGAGGCCGAGCTCGTGGCACGCCAGCTCGGGCTCGACATGATCCCGTTCCGCGCGGCGCTCGACGCAAAGACGTATCGACCGATCGTTGCGGCCGATAGCGCCGATGCAGACAAGCTCGGCATCACCGGCACGCCGACGTTCTTCATCAATGGCCGGCCCGTGCATGGCAACCAGTCGCTGCGCGTGTTCCTCGATACGTTCGAGGAGGAGCTCGTGCGTGCGAACGTCGCGAGCGCGACGAAGCCGGCCGATCTGTACGAGACCCTCGTCGGTGGTGGGCGCAACAGCGCCGATGCGGCGGACGTCGACCACGAGACACGCCAGCTCGATCCCGCGCAGTCCTATCGGGTCGGGCTCGGACTCCCTGGGCACCAGCTCGGTCCCGACGATGCGCTGGTGACGATCGTCGAGTGGAGCGACTTCGAGTGTCCGTACTGCGCGCGCAACGCGCCGGTGCTCGAGGGGATCCGCAAGAAGTACGGCGACCAGGTGCGGCTCGTGTTCCGCCACTATCCGATGCCGTTTCATCGCAACGCGATGATCGCGGCGGAGGCGGCGGCGGCCGCGGCGGCGCAGGGCAAGTTCTGGGCGTATCACGCGCAGCTGTGGGCGAGCTTCGGCAGCCTGTCGCGCGCGGACCTCGACGGGTTCGCGAAGGCGGCTGGTCTCGACATGGTCGCGTTCCGCGCTGCGCTCGACGAGCATCGCTATCGCAACGCGATCGTCGCCGAGGCAGCGGCCGCGGAAGCGTTCGGTGTCGATGGAACGCCGACCATGTTCATCAACGGCCAGCCAATCGTTGGCTCGCGCGAGCCGGCGGACTTCGAGCGGATCGTCGACGCGCACATCGCGAGCGCGAAGACCGCGGTGGCGAAGGGGCTCGCAAAGCGCGAGATCTATCCGATGATGATGAGCCTCGCGGAGGGACTCGATCGCGCGGACCCGTCGACGGTGCCGGCGTCGAGCCTGGTCCACATCGAGCTGCGCAGCAGCGATCGCGAGCGTGCGATCGAGGCGGCATGCCGGCGACGTGATGCTGCGCGTGCGAAGGCGCTCGTCGATGGATTTACTGGCGAAGGCCGGCATCGCGCGGCACGTGTGTGCGCGGGCGAAGGTATCGACCTGTGACCACGCGCCCGTTCGCTCGCTATTCCTGACAAGTTCTTTCCTGTGAGGTCGAGCAGTTCGCACCCGAGTCGCGTGTCAAAGAAGCATCGTAATGTCGACGCTCGGACACAGGTCACACTCAGATTTCTGGGGTCACACGTGTGTACTGCCTGAATAGCGCTGGTGTGCCGCGTGGCACTTCCGATGCACCAGGTCCGACCCATGGCCGGCCGACACTCACTCTACGGGGACTACGAGGTGATCGCTCCGCTCGCGACCGGCGGGATGGGCGGCGTTTTCCTTGCGAGCCACCTTACAAGTGGAAAGCGAGTCGCTCTCAAGGTCCTCGATCCCATCTTCGCCAACCACACCGAGGTGATCGAACGCCTGTTGTCGGAGCAGACCATCTCGAACCGTGCGACTCACCCGGGGCTCGTCGAGATTCACTCGGCCGAGCACAGCCGTGATGGAATCCCCTACCTGGTGATGGAGTACCTCGACGGTCGGACGCTCGCCGCGATCCACGGTGAAGGCGAGGTCGACGTCTTCACGATCATCGGCTTCGGCGCGCAAGCCGCAGCGGCGCTCGCGGCGCTGCACGAGGCGCGTGTCATTCACTGCGACGTCAAGCCGGAGAACATCTTCGTGCTCAACGATCGCGCGTGGGGAACGCTGCCGCAGGTCAAGGTCATCGACTTCGGTGTGTCGCGCTCGATGGACGAGCCGCCGCCCGGCGAGGCCTCGATCGCAGGCACGCCGGCGTACATGGCGCCCGAGCAGTGGCGTGGTCAGCCCGAGGCTGCCTCCGATGTCTACTCGCTCGGCTGCGTGCTCTACGAGCTGATCACCGGCGAGGTTCCGTTCGATGGCTCGCTGCCCGAGCTGATGATCGCGCACATCAACAAGCGCCCGGCGCGGCCGACGTGGCTGCGTGCGGGGCTGCCCGTGGATGTCGAGCGCTTGATCATGCGTGCGCTGGCGAAGGATCCCGCGATGCGCCCGACGATGCTCGAGCTCGCGCAGGACCTCGGTGATCTCGCCGACGCCGAGAGCTGCAGCGAGACGATGCCGATGGCGATGGCCGTCTGAGGGGTGACAACCGCGTAAACCGCGAGAACCATGCAGACGATCTCGCGCCTCACTTGCCCATTCTAATCCACGAGTTACACACGGGAGTGGAAGCGTCGCACCTGCACGAGCTATACTGAACATCAGACCAGTGCAGTAGCGTACTGAACATGCGAATCGCCTGCATCCACATTCCCCAGTTCGCCCTCCAGTGCGCGACGCGCCTCGATCCGTCGCTGCGCGGTGCGGCGGTCGCAGTCGTCTCGGGTGTCGAGCCGGGCCGCGAGCGCTCGGGCGTTCTGCACGCCCCGATCGTGCTCGCGTGCTCGCGTGCAGCCTGGTCCCTTGGTGTCCGCCTCGGCATGACGGCCACCGCTGCGCGCGGCTTGTCGCCGGAGCTCACGCTCGTCACGGCCGAGTCCGCGCTCGAGCGCGAGTCCGTGCGTGCGGTCGCCGATTCGCTGCTCGCCCTCGCGCCGGTCGTCGATGTCGGCGGTCGCGTCGGCGCGGGTGGTGCGCACCTCGCCATGTACGCCGAGGTCCCGGCCAAGACGCGTGGCAGCTCGTTCGGCGATCGCTTGATCGAGATGCTCGAGGAGCTCGGCTTCGCCGCACGTATCGGTATCGCCGACGATCGCTTCACGGCGTGGGTCGCTGCGGCCCACTCGGGCAGCGATGAGCACGGTGTGGTTTCGGTCCCGCGAGGCGGCTCGGCGGCATTCCTCTCGCCTCGTCCCCTGTCACTCCTCGCGATCACGCCCGAAGTGCAGCACATGCTCGAGGCGCTCGGTGTTCGCACGCTCGGTGAGTTCGCCAGTCTCCCCGCGCCGTCGGTCTCGCGTCCGCTCGAGGCGGACTACCAGGCGCTCGCTCGCGGCGAGAGTGGTGCACAGCTCCGCGGCTACACACCGGATGCTCCGATCCGCGAGGACGTCGTGGTCAGTGCTGGCAACGTGCTCGCGCTCGATGGTTCCGTCAGTGGCACCTCCGCCATCGCGCTCGTCGCGCGCCGTCTCGCGCTGCGTCTCGCGGGTCGCGGCCGGTCCGCAGCTCGCATCGAGGTTGCAGCTGCGCGTGACACCGCGGCCGTCGCGACCGAGATCCCGATCGCCCTGTCTCGCGCTGTGGCTTCTTCCGAGGAGCTGGTGCGTGTCCTCGCGCCGGTTCTCGACGAAAGCGTGATCGCCGAGATCCAGTCAGCGGTGAGCCCGCAGGCAAGCGCCACGATGAGTGGCTACGGCAAGGTCATCGCCACGACTACGACCAACAGCGCGGCGCCCGCGACCATCCCGGCGTGGCGGCTGCGTGTGCTGGTCGCGGGCGAGGCGCTGGTCGAAGCAAACGGTGAGGTCACCGAGATCTTCGCCGAGGGCAGCTCGCCGTTCGCGCGGGTTGTACCGAGCCGCGCGGCGAACTCGAACGATTCGATCTATGCACGTGATCCGTCGGAGCTGCGAGATCTCGCCGACCTGCGGCGCGAGGCGCGGGGTGACGGCCGGATGCCGGCGCGTGCTTCCGAGAGCCATGGCGATTCCGGCGCCCACGGCCATTCATCGATGAGTCCGCTCGCCGTCGTGTTGTCGTCGACGGGAGCGCTGTTCTCGTTGTCGCCGCCGAGCATGCAGTCGGAGCGTCGGGATGCGCACCGGCGCACGCGTCGTGGCAAGCAGCGTCGGTCGCGGCCGACCGCGCCGATGCAGCCGCGCCTGTTCGAGCGCTCGTCCACCAAGTAGCTGTGTTGGCCTGAAAGAGCCGGCATGCCGCTGTCGGGCGTGTGGCACTCGCTCGGTGACGCTGCCGATTTCTTACGAGCGGGTTTCTGCTGTGCGCACCCCGCCCGATCGGCGCAGGAAAAACGCGATGTGCGCACGTTCGCTCGGCTGCCGACGAAGCAGCCGCGCGGTGGAGCGGCCCGGCGCCCAGATGTCGACGGCCGTTGGCCTCATCGACGGCCGCACGGTGGGCGCGCTACGAACAGCCGTGGTGAGCGTTCTCGTCGGCGGAAAGCCAGGCAAGGACTGTTCGAGCCGTCGCTGCCGCCGCCCTCCTGGGCCGCTTCTCGAGTGTGTCAACGCGACTTCCGCAGGTGGACTCGGTTCATTCACACGCGAGAGAAATGACGACGTCCCCACGTCGCGCAAACGAAGGCGAAACAAGCGCTCGCAGTCGAAGTTCTACTAACCCTTTCTCCGACGGTGAGTGGCGAGCCACATGCATCACCTCCCTGCAGGAGGAACCCGGTCATGTTGATGACACTCGCAATCATTCTCGCAATCGCTTGGCTACTCGGTTTCGGCGTGTTCAACGTCGCGTCTGCAGCGCTGCACATCCTGATCGTGCTCGCGGTCATCGCCTTGGTCGTGCACTTCGTGCAGGGCCGCGGTGCGCGCCGGCTCTGACGGCTAGAGATTGCTGCCTCGCAGCGACGCGTGCTCGATCAGTCGTAGCCCGCGACACGCCCAACGAGGCACTCGTTTTAGAGCGCACACCCGTGCGCTCCTCACGCCCCGGACGCCACCCCGCGTTTGGGGCGTTCTTTTGTACGATCACCTCCGCGCTTCGCGGAGGGCGGCCACCTGTGCTGCGAGCGCCTGCGCGCAGAACGCCAGCGATGCTGGCAGTAGCGCCAGAACCAACCACTGCGCCGGCATTCCTGACCGCGTCGCGCCGCTGGCGTCGCGGGCGTGCGGGGTGGTAAGCCGTCGGGATGTCGACCAACCTCGAGGGCCAGCTTCGCGATCAGCTCACCACCGCCCTCAAGGCGAAGGACCTGAAGACGGCGAACCTGATCCGCATGATCAATACGAAGATCATGGAACGGCGTACCGCGAAGGACTTCGCGGGTCAGGTCGACGACGCGCTGGTTCTCGACGTGATCGGCACCTACAAGAAGCAGATGGAGAAGGCCAAGACCGAGTTCGCCGCGGCCGGCGATCGCGGCAAGGAGCAGCTCGCCGAGCTCGAGTTCGAGGTCGCGTGGTGCGCGAAGTGGTTGCCGGCTCAGGTCGGAGAGGCCGAGCTGCGCGAGGCGGTCGCGAAGATCGTGGGCGAGCTGCCGCAGAAGGATCCGAAGATGGCGGGTCGCGTGATCGGTGCCATCAAGAAGCAGTTCGGTGACCGCGCTGATGCGCAGCTCACGAAGAAGATCGCGGAAGAGCTGCTGACCCCGGCATCGTGAGCGGTCGCCGCGCAGCCACGCGGTGGCCGCCGGTCGCCGGTGCGATCAGTCCCAGCCGTCGTCGCTGCCGTCGGCGGCGGGAGCACTCTCCTCGCCTCCACTGCTTGTCGCGCCCTTCGACGGAATCTTCATGGGCGCACCGAGTGAGGGCTCCTGCGCCTCGTCCATGAGACGCGCGCCCTCCATCAGCAAGTGCGTCGTCGAGACGTTGACGCGGTCGACACCCTCGACCACACACGCGACGAACTCGAACTCGCCGGCGCCCCACGTCAGCAAGTAATAGACGCACTCGGCATCGACGGGCTCATCGGTATCGTTGAGTCGCGCATGAACGACCTTGCCCTCGCGCACGAGCACCTGCGCCGATGGCCCATCGCTCGGCGCTCGCAGCGACAGCAGCCCCGTCTTGCGCTCCATCTCGATCAGCACGAGCAGCGATGACAGGCCGACTTGCGTCAGGTCGCCGCGCAGACCCGAACCGGCGAGCTGGTCGCGCGTCTCCTGGACCGTCTGCGCGGTACGCCGCAGCGTCTTCGCCACACGCAGGTCGAGCTCCTCGAACCGGAACGGCTTCGTCACGTAGTCGTCGGCGCCAAGCCGGAACCCGCGAATACGATCGTCTTCCGATGACAGCGCGGTCAAAAAGATCACCGGCAACATCGCGAACTCGGTATGCGACCGCAGCTGGCGCACGAGCGACCAGCCGTCCATCTTGGGCATCATCACGTCGGTGATGAGCAGGTCGGGTGGCCGGGCGATCGCACGGGCCAAGGCATCCTCGCCATCGACCGCGGTCTCGACGCTGTACCCGCGTTTCTCCAGGACTGTCGCGACCATGCGCAGGATCCACGCGTCGTCGTCTGCAACCAGGACGTGCGGAGCCATCGGCGTGGCAAGGGTAACGTGGTCGGCCTTGGCACGGCAAGTCAGGCGGCCGGTGCCTGAGCCTGTTTCTCGACGCGGACACGCCGTTTGCGTGCACCACGCCGGGGCGTGGGGACCGATTTAGCCGCTTCTCGATGGTGATTCGGCACCGTGCTCGGCCTCGAGGCGGGCCCTCAGCCGATTCCGGCGGCCGATCTCCAGGCGGCTCGAGGTGTGTGCCGCAAGCATCACGAGCAACCCGAGTACCGCGAGCGTCAGGCTGCGTGCCCGCCCCAGCAGGGTCACGAATACGCCACTCGCACCAGCCGCGCCGAGCACACCAAACAGTGCGTAGTTTCCGCCATCCGCGACGCCGAGGCCGAACGGAATGAACGCCGACATCCACCCGATCAACACGCCCACCGAGAACACGCCGACCAGCAGCGAGAACCGGATCTCCACCCCCACCGCGATCAGCACCAGCGTGATTGCGCTCCACCCGCACAACCGCGCGGCACACACCAACATCAACCCCGAGCTCACCCCGGGCGACTGGTTCGACTGCAGCTCGCGCAAATGCCGGTCGACCTCGCCCAGCTTCTCGGCCCACTTCTCCCTGCGCTCGGCCGAAATCACGCGAACCGCACGGGCAGCGCCGAGCACCGTCTGCATGGCACCGCGCTGGATCACGATGCCGAGCCCGATCACGAGCGGCACGATCGCCGCCAACCCGATCCACACGATCAGCTTCAGGTCGCGTGGCAGCTCGACGAGCAGCGCCGTGATCGGAACCCCGATGATCAAGATCGCGACGGACAAGTAGAACGACGCCAGGTTCAACAAGACGATCGACGACACCACGCGTCCCCGCGGCGCATGGGACACGAGCAGCGTGACCTTCGTCGCCTCGCCGAGTGCGCCGCCGGGCGTCAGGATGTTGATCGCGCGTCCCGAGGCCTGCGCCGCGAGCACGCGCCAGTACTTCACCATCCGCTGCTCGGGTCGCATGAACTGATGGATGGCGCCGGCCTCGCAAGCCAGTGCCGCGACGTCGAACGCGACGATCAATAAGAACCAGCCGCCAACGCCACCGAGTACGCGCTGGACGTTCGTCCACCCGAGGCGATTGAGCATCCACCCGAGTGCCGCGGCACCGATGACGAGAACGCCAACGTTGAACGCGTGACTCGCGAAGTGCCTCTCGCGCTTGGGCGCACTGCTCACGGCGCCTTCACTCCGGGGCGGCAGGGCCCGTGCCGCCCGGCGACATGGCAGGCCCAGGCCCGGCCGGTTTGTCGGCGGGCAGCTCCTCGGTCACCTCGGCAACCGACCAGGTTCCTGCGATCCGGATCGCGAGCTTTCCGTTGCGCGCAGCCACGATCACTCGCTTGCCGTTGTCTGCGACGAGCCCCACGATCGGGGACGAGGTATCGAGCGGAATGGCCTCGCGCTGCACTTTCGCACCGGCGGTCCCTTCGAGCGAGAGCAGCTCGCGCTGCTTGCCGTGCGTGGCGACAACGATCAGCGTCTCCCCGAGTGTGGTCGCCTCGTCGATTCGCACGCCCGCCGGCCACGCGATCGTCTTCATCGTTTTCAGGTCGAGTGCACCCCTGTCGACGAGAGCCCACCGTTCCGACACGAGCGAACGCACGGACTTCGGCGCTCTCTTGATCGGCTTCCAGGTGCCGGCCTTGCCGACCAGCTCCAGCAGACCCTTGTCGGTCGCGGCGACGGCGCGTGCCTTGCCCCCGGCGAGCGCGCTGATCTTCGCGGGCGCATCGGCGAGCTTCGTCGGCTGTGCGGCGGTCGTGTCGAGTGCGAACACCTGCCTGCCGACGGCCGCGAGCACGCGGGATCCGGTGCCGACGATCGCCTTCGCCTTCGGGAGGAGGAACACCGCCGTCCACGTTCCCGCCTTGAGCTTGAACGGTGGCGCCGCCTTCGCACCCGCTATCACCGTGGTGCCAACCGCCGTCGCGCCAATGATCTCTACCGCCGTCCCGCCCGCGCGCCGACGAACCCACGTGCCTTTACCGTCGGGCTCGTAGATCTGTCCCGCAGGACCGATCGGGACTGCCTTGCGAACATCGGTCGCCGGCGCGATCGCTGCGAGCTTCGCCGGCTCGCCATGCGCACGATCCGTCATGAACGCGCCGACGCCGAGCACGGCTGCAGCAACAATCGTCATGACCCCGCGCACGCCGCAAGTGTAGCGCGGTCCCCTGGAACTACTTCGCCGAACCAGCAGCCGAGCCCGTATCACCGGCGGAACCGGTCATCGCTGATCCAGCCGCGGAACCGGTCATCGCTGATCCAGCCGCGGAACCCGTGGCGGCAGACCCGACCGCAACACCACCCGAGCCCGTCGTATCGATCCCCATGCCAGCCGCAGACCCGGCCGCACCGGAGCCAGCGGTCGCCGCGCTCGGCGTCACCGGCAGGGTCTCGGGCAACTTCGAGAAGCCGCACGCGCGGAGCTCGGCGTAGGTCGTGGCATCGACCGCGCACTGCACGGACTTCTTGCTCGAGCCACCCTTGCAGCGACGGACCTCACCCTCGTTCTTGTTGTTGTCGGTGAGGCTGTCGGTACCCATGAGGCGCCGCATGTTGTCGAGCGCCTTGCGGCAGCTGTCCTCCGTTGGCTTTTCACAGCCACCCACGAACAGCGCGAGGGCGAGGACGACGAACGATGCGAGGCGAGTCATGACCACTCCTTGGGCTGCGACGATAGCAGCTCACGTGCACGTTCGAGGTCCTGGCCCGTATCGATCTCACGCCACTGACCATCGATGAAGACCGGATGGACCTGGATGCCCGTATCGATGAGCTGCTGCCACAGGTCGGTCTGGTAGGCATTGCGATAGCGAGCGGCTCGCTGGAACGGCTCGTCCTCACGACCCGCGAATCGCTGTGCGAGGGCATCGAGCGTGTTCGCCGTGATCGCGGCACCCCGCGCATCGAGACGCGCGAGACCGATGTACTCGCCGACTGCATCCGCGGGCGGCAGGGCTTTCTTGCCCACGCGAGCCACGGTCCCATCCGGCAGGAGATCGGACACCTCGCCCTCGTCGAGCGGGTGCTCGGTACGGCCCTCGTAGATCTTGCGGAACTCGCGATCGATCACGAGCCCGATCTCGGCGGTTGAATCAGCAGCGGCACGCGCGACCGCAGGCGTGAACACGATGTCGGAGTAGGTCACGTAGGTCGGACGATCGAAGAACGCGCGCGCCTTGGCCATCGAGAGCAGAACGTTGTTGGTCTCCCACTCGGCGTTGTCGACGAAGTGCACGTTTGGCACGAGGGAGCGCACGAACTTCTCGAGCACGTCACCGAGGTAGCCGCGGATGACCACGAGCTCGTCGACACCGACCCCGGACAGCGCATCCCAGACGTGACCGAGGATCGGCTTGCCGGCGACCTCGACCATGCACTTCGGGACTTCCTCGGTGTGAGGGCCGAGGCGCTTGCCGCGGCCCGCTGCGATGAGAATTGCGCGCCGGATCGTGTCGGTCATTTCGCAAACCTCCCGAGCTTGACGAGGATCTTCAGGAGACTCATGCCGAAGTAGAGAACGTTCACGCCGGCATAGGCCCAGAAATAGATATCGATGCGGTTCACCGCCGCAACGAGCATCAGATATTGCGGGTAGTGGACGACCACACGAGCGGCCCACTCGAAGCTGTTGATCACGAGACCGATGGGCCCGCGCCGCTTGCCGACCTCGGCAGGCTGGCCGTCCTCGGTGATCGCCTTGGCGCCGTACTCGGGTCGCCGCATGAAGGATGTGAGCGCGATGCCCGAGGCGAGGCAGAACAGGCCGGCGAGCCCGACGATGAGCAGTCGCTCGTCACCCGAGTCACGCCACAGCCGCACGGTGACGCAGCCGAACAGCAGCATCGCCTTGAGCTCGTCCATGAGGAAGTCGAGCAGGTGACCGACCGGCGACGCGATCTTGCGCAGCCGCGCGAGCATCCCGTCGGCACAGTCGAGGACGAACGAGAATTCGAAGATCAGCGCGGCGACGACAAGCCACAGCCAGCCGGGCAGGGCGACGAAGATCGCGCACGCGATCGCCGCGACAACGGCAGACAGGAACGTGACCTGGTTCGGCGTGATCGGCGTGTTGCGCAGCGCGTACACGACGATTGCGGCCGGTGGACGCGCGATCCACTCCGTGAACCAGTTGATGTCCTGCTTCTTCTTCGACGCCCGATAAATCGCGGCGATCTCGGACGGCATGAGCGCCCGAACACTAACACGCGTTCTCAGCGCCGGCGGCGGCGGCGCAGAACGATCCCCAGCACCAGGACGAGCGGCCATGCACGCGAGGTCGAGCCGCCCGCGGCCGAGCAGCTGTAGTAGCTGATCTCGTCGATGGGGCCACCCGGCTCGTCAATCACATCATCGCCCAGGCCTTCACCATCGAGCGCGACGATGGCGGTGCCGCCCTCGTAGTCGACCATGAACTCGGCGTGCTTGAGGCCGGCGGTCTTGGTGGTGAGCACGACGAGCCAGCTCGCGTTGCCGTTGGGACCGATCGTCGAGGTTTCGGGCTGGGCAACGATCGCGAACTCGCTCGCGTCGGCGCCTTCGATACGCGCGTTGGTGAAGTTGGCGGCCGTGGTCGAGCAGTTCGAGAGGTGGACGGATTGGCCGATCGTGGTCGACATCGCCGGCACCGAGCCGAAGTCGATCATCATCGGCGACGGCGACACGCCCGCGGGCAGCGCATCGACAGACAGGTTGATCGTCCGCGGCGCCGAGCCCGGAATGTTGGTGGCCAGGTTCAGCTCGCTGACCTGGATACCCTCGGCGGTCGGTGCGGCGGTGACCGAGAACTGCACCATGGTCGCGCCACTTCCGGCGACGGTGACGGGCAGTGTGGGCGAGGTCAGCGTGAACGGCGGCACGACACCCCCGAGCTGCGTGACCTGGAACGACGCTTCCTCATTCGCCAGGATCGTGAAGCTCTGGGCCTGCGTCTGACCGGCGCAGACGGGACCGAAGTCGACATCACCGTCGGGGCTGAGGGCCATCGAGGTCGCCATCGCGCGCGCCGAGATGGTCGACGTGCGGGTCTTGCCGCCGTCGTAGGTGACGGTCAGCATGCCGGTCTGGGTGCCCTTGGCCGTGGCGCCAAACCGCACGAGTGCACCACCGACCGCGCCGGTTGCGTAGGTGCCGTTCGCCGGCGCGCTCATCAGCATCAGATCGGTGCCGGTGACGGACACGCCCTCGAGCACCATCGAGGCGGCACCCGAGTTCTGGATCTGCACGGTGGTCTGCACCGGCTCGCCGACGCGCGTGGTGGTGAGCGTGGTCGGGCTCGGCGTCAGCGCGACGGCGGAGTCGATGCCACGGCAGGTGAGCGGGATGGTGACGGTCGGCGTGCTCGGGTCATCGCTCTGCACGACGAAGCTGCCGTTCATCGTGGTGGTCGCGGTCGGATTGCACGTGACCGAGTAGCTCATCGATGCACCCGCCGCGAGGCCGTACTGAGACGTCGTGCCCGAGGCGATGGCAAAGCCCGCGGACACGCCTGCGGAGTACACGGTCATCCCGATGCCGCCCGCGTTGCGCACGGTCAAACCAACGGGCGTGCTCGAGGTGTCCTTGCGGACATCGCCGAACGCGACATTCGTCGGCGAGACATCGATGTCCTTTGGCGGCACGGTTCCCATGCCGCTCAGCGTGACCGTACGAAGCGTCGAGCCATTGAGCAGGATGTTGACGACGCAGCTCGTTGCACCCGCGACCGTCGGTCGGAACACGGCCGACCACCTGTAGTTCACGTACTCGGTCGTCGTGCACACCGGGGCCTGCGCCAGCTCACATGGGCCGTACTTGGGATCGCAGGTGGTGTACTCGCAGACGCGATAGACGTCTGTGGGCAGCCCCGGCGCGCTGATCACGAAGTCGGGACAGCTCGCCGTGATCGACGTGATGGTGTCGTACTGATTACCAGCCGATGGATTGATATCGAGGTATGCGCTGCCCGACATCTGGCCGACCTGGAGCGAGCCGAAGTCCGACGACGACGGCAACAGCACGACGGTTTGCTGCACGGTCTGCGAGAGCGTCGGACTATCCACCTGGCAGCCAGCCAGAACGAACGCGAACAACGCAATGCGACCCACGTGTAGAGGATCAGGTGCCTTGGACAGGGAGTCAATCAGATGAACACGGGTGTGACATCTGCCTACCCCCCGTGATCGCTGTTTGACTCTGCTGTCGTCGTCGACAATGATCCAGCGGTGATCGGGACCATCGCGGGGAGTTACCGCATCACCGCCGTACTCAGCGTCGGCGGGATGGGAACGGTGTATCGAGCCGAGCACACACTGATCGGCCGCGTCGCGGCAGTCAAAGTGCTCCACCCCGAGCTGTCGCAGAACCCCGACATCGTTCAGCGCTTCTTCAACGAAGCAAAGGCGACGACCAGCATCAAGCATCCGGGCATCGTCGAGATCTACGACTACGGTCACCTCGAATCGGGCCACGCGTTTCTGGTCATGGAGTTCCTCGATGGCCGCACGCTCGCGGCGCGCAACACGCAGCGCGGCGCGATCAACGAGGCCGAGGCCGCATCGGTACTTCGCGGCGTGTGCGGTGCACTCGCGGCAGCGCACGCGCGCGGCATCGTTCATCGCGATCTCAAGCCCGACAACATCTTCCTCGTCCCCGACTCCGACTCGCAGCTCGGCGAGCGCGCCAAGATCCTCGACTTCGGCATCGCCAAGCTCACGGACATCGGGCTCGCTGGCACCGCCACGAAGACCGGTGCGGTGATGGGCACGCCGACGTACATGAGCCCCGAGCAGTGCAAGGGCACCGGCGATGTCGATCACCGCGCCGACCTGTACTCGATCGGCTGCATCTTTTACGAGATGGTCGCCGGCCGGCCCCCGTTCGACCAGCGCGGCGCGGGCGAGCTGATCGGCGCGCACCTGTTCATGGAGCCGGTCCCACCGTCGCGCAACGGTGCCCGGATCTCGCCCGAGGCCGAGGCGCTGATCATGGGGCTATTGGCGAAGAATCCAGCGCAGCGCCCGCAGACGGCCGTGGAGCTCGCGCAGCTGCTCGCCGGTCTCGCGTCGCGCGGCGGCTACGGCTCGTCGACGGACTGGGAACGCCCGTCGATGCGCTTGATCCCGGTCATCAGGGATGCATCGCAGCCCACCGCGCACTTCACGCCGAGCCACACGCCACCCGCGCACTACACGCCGAGCCACTCGGCGGCGCCCGCTCACTACACGCCCGCGCATTACACGCCCGGGCACACGCCCGCGCCCGGCGTTCCGATCGGTGCAGTGCCGGGGCACGGTCCGTCGTCGCCGCACATCGGCGGTCACGGCCCGTCGTCGCCGCATCTCGCGACGCCGTATCCGCCCTACACGCCGATGCCGACGGTCAGCGACAAGCCGACCACGCTGTCGGGCGCGGCGAGTCAGATGACCACGCCGACGAAGAAGAGCCCGAGGAAGCTGATCGCGACGCTCGCCGGCATCGCGTTCGTCGGTGGCCTGATCGCCACGTTCGCCGTGGTCGGCGGCAGCGATGACGCGACATCCTCGGGACACGTGCACGACAGCAGTCACGCCCATGGCCCGGGCAACTCGCATGCGGGCAGCTCGCATGCGGTACAGCCCGCGAAGGTCGTCGAGCCGGCCGACATCGCGAAGCCCGCTGATACAGCGAAGCCCGCTGATACAGCGAAGCCCGCGGATACAGCAACGCCCGCGGATACAGCAACGCCCGCTGATACAGCAACGCCCGTCGAGGTCGCGAAGCCCGTCGAGGTCGCAAAGCCCGTCGACACGACCAAGCCGGTCGAGGTGGCGAAGCCCGTCGAGGTGGCCAAGCCCGTCGACAAGAAGAAGCAGCCAGGCACCACGAAGAAGAAGCCGAGCGCGGGCAAGAAGAACGATCCGCTGCTCGAGATCGAACTGTGATGCGCTCGCGCGCGCTGCTCCTCGCCATCCTCGCAACTGCGGTCCTGGCACCGCCTGTCGCATTCGCGCAGCCCGCGGCCGACAAGACCAAGACCGACGCCAAGGCGCTGATGGCCTCGGGCCTCAAGCTGTTTCAGGCCAAGGACTACCTCGGCGCGCTCGCCGTGTTCCGCAACGCGTATGCGAAGTTTCCGAGCCCAAAGATCCTGCTCAACATCGCGACCACGCTCAAGCAGCTCGACCGAAACGCGGAGGCAGCAAACACGTATCAGCGTTACCTCGACGCGCCGGATGCCGACCCCACGAAGAGGGCAGACGTCACGAAGGTTCTCGTCGAGCTCGACGCCAAGGTCGGCCTCCTCGAGATCGCCCTTCGCCCCGACGACGCCGAGATCCAGCTCGCCGGCGAGGACGAGTGGCACACCGCAACCGAGGCCACGCACTTCCGCGTCGCGCCCGGCAAGTTCGTTCTCCGCGCGCGCCGCGATAATCACCAATCCGGCGAGCTCCGTGGCGAGGTCGCTGCGGGCAAGCGCGCCTCGCTGTCGCTGACCCTCGCGCCGGTCGTCGAGACCCCGGTCGCAACCACCGTCGTGAAGCCGGCGGGGGCGACCGGCGGCGGCGGCGTGGTCGACGGCGACGGCTCGTCACCTGGCCTGCGCGAGCGCTTCGGCGCCTACGCGCTCGCGCACATCGACATCGCGAACTCAGGTGGTGCCGCTCGCGTCGGTGCGACGTTCGAGATCATCCCGCGCCTGCAGGCCGAGCTCGGCGCGCTCATCGGTCCCTCGTCGGGCGCCTACGTCGGCGCGCGCTACGGGTTCTTGCCCGGCCGGTTTCGCCCGGTGGTCGCTGTTGGCGCTCCGATCTTCTTCGAGGACGGCGCGCGTGTCGCGATCCGCGGCGCGGCGGGCCTCGAGGTCGTGCTGTCGTCGCACATCTCGATCGTCGTCGAAGCCGGCGTCGAGCGAGTGCTCAATCCCGGCATGAACTACGTCGAGACCGTGTTCATCCCGGCCATTGGCGCTGCCGGCCGCCTGTAGCGCGCTTGATCGTGCACGTGCTCGTGACACGAGCACGTGTACGGCCTTTGAGTCGCTTGTTCATTTTCGCCTACGCGCCGTCGGTATCGGAGCCCCAGCCCTGCGGCGTGCGGCGCTCGGGCTCGAGGCTCTTCATCGTCGGTCGCTTGCCGACGATCAGGTACGTCTGCATGCGGCCTTTGCCCTTGATCTCGATCGGCTCGCGCGGCTCGAGGTCGAACACGCTGGTGAGCAGTGCGAACGTCGTGGCCGTCACGTGCACGCGACCCGGCACGCCGTGCGACTCCATGCGGCTCGCCGTGTTCACCGTGTCGCCCCACAGATCGTAGATGAACTTCTTGGTGCCGATCACGCCGGCAACGACCGGCCCGGTGTGGATGCCGATGCGCACGGTGAGCTCTGACTTGTTGCGCTTCGCGAACTCGCTGATCACGTCGAGCATGTCGAGGCCCATGTGTGCGATCGCGACCGCGTGATTCGCGATCGGCACCGGGATGCCGGCCACGACCATGTACGCGTCACCGATCGTCTTGATCTTCTCGATGCCATGCTTCTCGGCGAGCTCGTCGAACCTGGAGAACAGCTCGTTGAGCATCGTGACCAGCTGCTCGGGCTGCACGCGCGACGACAGCGCGGTGAACCCAACGATGTCGGCGAACAGCACGGTGACCGCTTCGAACTTGTCTACGATCAGGCCCTCGCCACCCTTGAGCCGGTCGGCGATCGGCGCGGGCAGCACGTTGAGCAACAAGCGCTCGCTCGTCTGCTTCTCGTCGGACAGCTCCTTCGTGCGCTTCTTGACCAGACCCTCGAGGTTCTCGTTGTGCTCCTGGATCGTGCCGGCCATCGCGTTGAAGTTGAGGCCGAGCTCGCCGACCTCGTCCTTGGTGAGCACCGGCGTGCGCGCGCTGAAGTCCTTGTCGGCGAATCGCTTGACCGTGGCGGTCAGCGCGAGGATCGAGCGCGTCAGAAACGTCGACAGCACGATCGAGACGATCAGCGCGAGCAAGATCATCGCGAGCGAGATCTTGATCGCGATGCCGCCCGCCCGATCGAGTGCGGCGCGCATGCGGCGATCGGTGATGTCGAGGCCGAGCACGCCGAGGCAGCTGCCCGTGTCGTCGCGCAGCACGTTGCCTTCGACATCGGTCAGCGGCACGTAGGCCGACACCGAGCTCACCTTGAACTTGGCGTCGTAGACGAAGTCGGGCTCGAGCTGCGTCGTGCACCCGGCGAGCGCCTTCTTGAGCAGTGGGATCGCGGAGACGTCGAAGGGCAGGTTGAAGTGCGAGGCGCTCTCGCCGTCGGGCAGCTTCTCGCCCTTGGCGATCCGTGCGTTGTACTCGAGCACATCGGCATCGACGACGAACTTCGGGTTGTTCGGGTCGGCGGTCGGGGCGAGCAGATAGGCGTACTGCATCAGCTCGGGCTCGGTCCGGCGGATCATGCGCAGCTGGGCGTAGATCTGCCGGTACTCCTCGGTGGCCTCGGCGCTGGCGACCCCAGCATCGTCGAGCTCCGCGAACCGGGCCGTCAGCCGCTTGTAGGCGGCTGGGTCGATCTGGGCGGCCCCGATATGGGCCATATCGAGCAGCTTGCTGCGCAACTCGGTCTGCAGCTGCCCCTCGATGAACCGGTAGAGGAACAGCGCGAGCAGGACGCTGACCAGCGAGCTGACCAGGAAGAACGCAATCGTGATCTTGCGCCTGAGCCTCATCTCAGTCGGGCACCACCCACCGCCCGCAACGATAGACCATTTTCCCCTTGATCGTCGGGGGCCTGCTCGTTAGCTTGCGCCCGAACTAACAGACAAAGGGGTTTAGGATGCAAGAGCACACGATCCCCGAGTCTCTCATCGAACAGATCCGCACTGGACGTGCAGCTCTCGTTGTCGGTGCGGGAATCGGAGTACCAAGCTGGAAGCAGATGTTGGAGCGCATGACGAAGGCGCTCGAAACACGCGGTCGCGAAGGCGACACCGAGGCCACGAAGGACCTCGAGAAGCTGCTGCACAAGGGCAGCCTCGTTCGCGCGGTGGGCTTCCTCGCCCGCGCGCTGGGTGAGGAGACCTGTGATCGCATCGTCCAGGAGACCTGGACGTCGCCGGCTGAAACGCCGCAGCTCCCGCGTCTGCTCGCGAAGCTCCCGTTCCGCCACGTGTGGACCACGTTCCCGGGCGACATCCTCGAGCATGCGTTCGAGACCGGCTCGCCCGAAGAGTGGCCGCCCACGCGCATCGTCACGTACCAGGAGCTCGGCGAGCTGTCGCCGCGCCGCCGCACGCTGGTCAAGATGCTCGGCAACTTCGACACGTACATCGTCACGCCCGCGAGCGTCCGCCGCGCACTGTCGCGCGCCGTCGATCTTCGCGAGTACGCGCGCGAGCTCTACGTCGAGGGTTCGCTCGTGTTCGTCGGGTTCCGCTACGGCGATCCCGATCTGTCCGCGCTGCTCGATCGCGTGTTCGGCATGTTCGAGCCGCCGCGCGGCACGCACTACTTCCTCGGTGCCGGCGTGGGTCCGGTCACCGTCGACGAGCTGATGGCCGACCATCACATCGAGGTCGTGAACCTCCAGGGCCGCGGCGGTGACGAGACTGCCGAGCGCAGCATCACCGAGTGGCTCGAGACGCTTCGCAAGACGTGCGAGACGAAGAGCATCTCGCTCGTGCAGACGCGTCCGGACGCCGACGATGTCGACGGCTGGGTTGCGCTGCTCGGCGAGCCGGGCGACGAAGGTGCCGAGGCGAGCGACGCACTCGCACTGATCGAGAACCGCGCCCGCAAGGCGAAGAAGTGGGAGACGGTCACCGAAGTCCTGCTCGGCCGCATCGAGGCCGCCAGCGAGCCGGCCGATCGCGCACAGCACCTGACCGCGCTGTCCGAGGTCTATGAGACCGAGGTCGGCGATCTGCGCCGCGCGTTCGAGGCCGCAACGACGGCTTGCCAGATGAACCCCGAGGACGACGCGTGCGCCGCGCGCGCCGAGAAGCTCGCCGCCGCCAGTGGCAGCTGGGCCGACCTCGTCAGCGAGGCATCCGAGATCGCGACGGAGGCCACCGAGCCGCGGCTCGCGTCGAAGTGGTGGGCGCGCCTGGGCCTGTGGTACGCGACGAAACTCGACCGCGTTGATTACGCGCTGCCGAGCCTGCGCCGCGCGCTCGAGCTCGACTCGACCAACCGCACCGCGTACGTCGCGCTCGCCGAGGCGAATCGCAAGCAGCAGAAGTGGGCGGATCTCGCCGAGACGCTGCGCGCACACGCCGAGATCGAGACCGACGGCAAGCAGAAGTCCGCACTGCTCATCGACCTCGGTGATCTGTACGAGACCCAGCTTGCATCGACCGCGAAGGCGATCGAGGCGTACCAGCAAGCGACCGATGCAGACGACTCCAGCGACGACGCTCTCGCCGCTGCCGAGCGTCTGTACCGCCGCGACGAGAAGTGGGCGAACCTCGCCAAGATCCTCGACCGCCGCGCGGAGATCGCTGCGGAGTCGGGCGACAAGGGCCGCGCGGCCGCGATCCGTGGCGAGCTCGCGACGCTGCGCGCCGAGAAGCTCGGCGATCTCGAAGGCGCGATCGCGCGCTACGAGGCATCGGTCGCCGCCAATGGTAGCGACGTCGCCGCACTCAAGGCGCTCGTCGATCTGTACGACAAGACCGGTCGCACCGAGGACTACCTCCGCACGATGGAGCGCCTCGGCGCCGTCGCGCCCGAGGGCGAGAAGCTGGCCACGCTTCGCAAGCTCGCCGCCGAGCTCGAGGATCGCGATCCGGTTCGCGCGCGTGGTGCGTACGAGAAGCTGCTCGCAGCCGATGCGTCCGCGGATGACGCGTATCGCGGTCTCGAGCGCGTGCTCAAGGCCGAGAGCAACTGGTACGAGCTCGTCTCGGTCCAGCAGCGTCACATCACGGCGATCAAGGCGCCGGCCGCGCGCGTCGAGCTCTACCTCGACTCTGCGCAGACCTACGAGCGCGAGCTCGACGATCCGCACAAGGCGATCGATGCACTGATGAACGTCGTCGCGCTCGACGAGAACAACAAGCAGGCACTCGCGTGGCTGCCGCGCCTGTACCAGCGCACCGAGACGTTCGACCGCGCGGTCGACGTGCTCGTCCGCCATGCAGTCCTCGAAGGAGACAAGGGCGCAGCGCTCTACGCCGAGGCTGGCCGGATCGCGCTCGAGAACATGAGCGATCCGGACCTCGCGCAAAAGCACCTCGACAAGGCGATCTCGCTCGACAACGAGAACCTCGCCGCACTCAAGGCGCTCGGTGCGCTCCACGAGAAGCGTGGCAACTGGACCCAGGCTGTCGAGATGCTGCTCCGCGCGGAGGCCGCGAGTGGCAGCCGCAACGAGCGCATCGCGCAGCTGTGGCACGCCGCCACGATCACGGACCAGCAGCTCGAGGATCCGGCGCGTGCACTCGATCTGTTCGAGCGCGTGCTCAAGCTCGATCCCGATCACGTCGATGCCGGCACCAAGGTCGCCGACCGCCTGGTCGCGACGAAGCGCTGGGACGACGCGCTGCCGGTGCTCGAGATGCTCGCCCGTCAGGCCGAGGGTCTCGATCGCCTCGAGCGCAGCCGCCGCGAGGCGCAGCTCGGCAAGGCATACGAAGCACTGCACCGCATCGAGAAGGCTTCACGGCACTTCCGCCTCGCCGTCGAGTCGGATCCGGAGAGCCTCGATGCCGCGATCGGCCTGGCCAACGTGCTGATGGCCGAGGCGAAGACCAATGAAGGCAGCGAGAAGGCTGCCGACATGTGGAAGGAAGTCGACAAGCGCTACCGCGAGCTTCTCGCTCGCCACCGCGCCGGTATCTCCGACAGCCAGACCGCAGAGATCTGGTATCGCCTCGGGGCCGCGGCTCGCGCGCTCGGCGAGGACAAGAAGGCGGAGGCGAACTTCCGCCGCGCACTCGAGAAGGAGCCACTGCACGAGAACACCCTCGAGGCGATGGTCGAGCTCGGTGGCGCGCATGGTGAGTGGCGCATGGTCGCCGACGCCAAGCGCTCGCAGATCGACGCGCTGTCCAAGCGCGACGGCACCGAGTACCTGCGCGCGAAGCTGTTCGAGGAGATCGGTGACATCTGGCACGAGCGGCTCAAGGACGTCACGTCCGCGACCGGCGCGTACCTCGAAGGTCTCAAGATTGCCCCGGCATCTCGCGTGTTGATGCACAAGCTGCTCGAGGCGTTCACCGAGCAGCGCCAGTGGCGCCGCGCGATCGAGACGCTCGATCAGCTCAGCGCGCTCGAGGATTCGCCGTCGCGCCGCGCCCGCTTCCACTACACGGCAGCGGTCATTGCGCGCGACGAGATCAACGACGGTGACCTGTCGATCGACAAGTTCAACGCCGCGCTCGACGACGAGCCGATGACGCCGAAGGCATTCGACGGCGTCGAGAAGCTGCTCGCCGACAAGAAGGACTGGAAGAACCTCGCGCGTGCGTATCGCCGCCAGCTCAAGCGGCTCGGCGAGGATGCGCCGGTCGAGGCGCTGCTCCAGCTGTGGACCAGGCTCGGTGACACGTACGCCGAGCACCTCGGTGATACGGAAGCGGCCACCGAGGCGTACCAGGTCGCGTGCGAGCTCGCGCCGGAAGACATCCAGCGCCACGAGCAGCTGGCGGACCTCTACCTCGAGGCCGGCGACGCACGCCGCAGCGAGGCGATCTTCGAGCTGCAGTTCTTGCTGTCGCACGCCCCGGATCGCGTCGAGCTGTACAAGGCGCTCGCGAACCTCTACCGGGCTGAGCACGAGCTCGACAAGGCGTTCTGCGTCGCGCAGGCACTCGTCTTCCTCGGCGCCGCCTCGGACGAGGAGCGTATGCTGTACGAGCGGTTCCGGCCGCGTGGCTTCACGCCCGCGCCGCGCCGCCTGACCGAAGAGCTGTGGCAGAAGGCGATCATCCATCCGCGTGAGGACCGCGCGGTCGGCGCGATCTTCAGCTCGACGCTCGGCGCGCTCGCGGGTGGCACGGCGCAGCCGATCACCGCGTTCGGGCTCACGCCGGACTCGCGCACGGACCTCGAGCGCGACCCGCGCCCGGTGAGCCGCATCGTCAAGTACGTCTCCGGCGTGCTCGCGATCGATCCCGTGCCGATGGTGTGGATGCAGGAGCAGGGCGATGGCTTGCGTGTCGCCAACACGGTCGGGCTCGGAAACGACCGTGCGCGTCTGGTACCGACGCTCCTGGTCGGCGGCTCGCTGATCGCCAAGCAGGACGAGCGCGAGCTCGCCTTCGAGGTCGGCAAGCGCATGGCGTACCTGCGGCCCGAGCGGTTTGTCACGCTCGCGGTCGGCACGCTGCCCAAGCTCGAAGCTGCGTTCGCGGCGGCTGTGCTCGCGGGCGGCGCCAAGGCGACCGGCCACGACGGCAAGCCGTACATCGTCGATGGCGACGAGGCCAAGAAGCTCGCCGTGACCCTGCAGAAGCAGGTCCCCGGTGCGCTGCTCGAGCAGGTGGGCGAGCTCAGCTACAAGCTGACCGGCCGCCTCGGGAACGGGCTGATCTCGAACTGGCGGGCTGCGACGGATCTCACAGCCAACCGCGTGGGCTTCATTGTTGCCAACGACTTCCAGGTCGCGGCCAAGGGGATCGCGACGGAAGGCGCTAGCCTGTCCAGCATGTCGGTCAAGGAGCGCCTGCGCGATTTGCTTGCGTTCGCCGTCAGCGAGCAGTACTTCCAGGTACGTCGTCACCTCGGCCTCCAGATCCGCAGCGAGACCACTGCCTAATGAAGAAGACCCTTGCTTGCTTGATCGCGCTCGCCGCTTGCGGCGGCGACGACGACTCGTCGAACCCATGTCCGACGGGTGACTGCACCCTCGCGGCACGCACCACCGTGAAGTGGACGTTCAACGCCTATCCCGAGCGCAAGTTCCCGATGGACTCGTGCACGGACTTCGGTGTCGCGCGCGTGTCCATCGACATCATCGATGCCGAGGGGTTCGCGATCTCGGGTCAGGACAACTGCGGCAACGGCCAGGCGGTGTTCTCGGGGCTCGCGCCCGGTGATTACACGGTGTACATGATGCCGCTCGATCTCGACGGCAACGACCTGCTGACCGCGCCGGTCGTCAGCCTCGTCACCGCAGGCGACGACAACCGCGAGCTCACCATGAACGTGCCGTGGGATGCGTGGCTCGCCGGGCCCGAGGCAACCGGAACGTTCTTGTTCCGCATCTCGTGGGGCGGCATGTCGTGCGAGACCACGACGGTCAAGGACCAGATCGTCAAGCTGACAGTCAACGGCGTGGTGCAGGCCCTCACAACCGACGACGGTCAGGTGCTCAACGGCGCCGACAAGAAGCCGTGCAAGAGGCTCACGGACAACTTCCCGCAGTCGGTGCTCGGTGCCGAGTTCGGCATGGCGGAGCTCCTCATCGAGGGCTACGACGAGACCAGCTCGATGATGTACTCGCATACCTTCGAGACGTTCGTCGGCGCGGGCATCACGAACCCGACGCTCACGTTCGACGTTCCGACGATGTGATCCAGCGCGTCGCGCCGCCGGGTGCGACGTGCTTAGATCTACCCATGCGTCTCGCATGGCTCGTCGCGGTCGCGGTCGGCTGTACGCCGGTCACGCCGCGCGAGTCTGTGGTTCCTGCCGCGGGCGCTCGCGCTCCGCGCTTGCCACCGCCGCCGGTTCTCGATCACGGCGCGCCGGATGCCGCATATCGCACCGCCGTGGCCGTGCAGCTCCAGCGACCGTGGGGGCAGTTTCTCGAGGACTGCAGGATCCGGCTATCCGCGACCGATCCGCTCAACCAGATGGCGCTCGCGACGACCGCGGACCTGACGATCGATGCGGGTGGCAAGGTCGTCGACGTCGCGCTGGCCGGATCGGGAAACGCGGATTTCGATCGGGCCGTGCGTCAGGTGATCGTCGACGCCGCGCCGCTACCACCGCCGCCCGTCGAGCTGCGGTCCGATGATGACCGCTTGCACCTGCGGTGGCTGTTCGCACGTGACCGCCGGCAGGCGGGGCCGGTGACCTCGTCGGTGGTCGAGGTCGTGCTGCCGATCGCGGAGGTGACTGCGAACCTCCTCGAGGCGGGCGACCTCGCACGTGCCGCGCGCCGCATCAAGCGCGAGCCCGCGGGCACAGCGCGTGACGAGGCGATCACCAAGCTGATGACGGCTGGCGTGCGTGAAGCGCTCGCGAGTAACGACGGCACCGTGCAGCGCGCCGCGATCGAAGCGATTCGCGATGGCAAGCTCGGCACGCTCGCAATCCCACTCCTCGACCTGATCCGTTCGACCTCGGATGGCGAGCTGCGCCGCGCGGCTCTACACACGGCTGCGGTGCTTGGCGATCACGCGGTCGTCGGGGAGCTCGTCGCGCAGCTGGATCGCGACTTCGGCGATCGCAAGCTCGCGCTCGCGGACGCGCAATCACTGATCGCACTAGATGCCAGCGCTCAGGTAACCGAGCACGCGGCCGACCAGCTGCTCGCACGCGGTGGTCCCAACCCCGTTGCCTTCCATGTGCTCGGACTGCTCGAGATTCGCGGCCTCGACAACCCCAAGGATGTGGTCGGGATGCTGTTCAAGCGCTGGCGGCGCTCGCCGGATGCACGGGTGCGCGCCGGCCTGTGTGCGGCTCACACGCGCGCGCCGACCACGTATGCGGTCGCTGCGCTGAGCAGCGGCCTCGCCGACCGGGATGCCAAGGTGCGCGCCGCGTGTCTCCACACCATCACGGAGCGCATGGCGTATGCGGAGGAGAAGCCAGCCGATGCGTTCGTCGGCTCGAAGAACATCGATCGCGTGATCGCGCTCGTACGTGACCGCGACGTCCTCGTGCGCGCCGCTGCGATCCGCGCACTCGCCGCAGTCCTCGCCGAGCCTCCCCACGGCGAGGTACCGGCGCGGCGCAAGAAGGCTCGCGTGCTCGATCCGGCGGCGTTCCCCGATCTGTCCGCCGATCCGGCGGCCGAGGTGCGAGTGGCGTATCTGCAGGCGATCGCGGCGCTCAGCCAGCTTCGGCCGATGACCGGCGGCCGCGACCGCGTGAGCGCACTGACGAACGATCGCGATGCCGAGGTGCGCGCGGCGGCGTGGGAGACCTGGCGCATGCTGCTGCTTCGGCCGGTCGACAAGATCGAGGCCGCCCCGCCGCCTGCCGAGCTCGCCGCGTGGACCGTTCGGGCGAGCACGGATCCGGAACCGGAAGTACGGCGTGCGGTGATCGACGTGATCACCGACGAGGTACTGCTGCTCCGGATGTCGAGTACCGATGACGACGCGGCCGTTCGGACCGGTGCGCTGGTGCGCGCCGTCGAGCGTGGCGGGCGCGCCGGCAGCGCCGACTTCCTGATCGACCGGTTCGCCTCGGCCTGGCCGGCAAGCGCCGAGCGCGTGCGCGCCGCCCTCGCGTGGCATCTGGGCCATTGAGGGGCTAGGCTCTCGGCAGATGCGCGCTCCCGCCATTGCCCTCGCTTGCGTCGCCGCCACCGGTGCCGCCATTGGCGGGCTGGCCAGCGCCGGTGAGCGCAAGGGCAAGGTCATCCGCGTCGAGCAGGCGCCCAGCCGCGAGGTATTTGTCCCCGCAGGCCCGTACTGGATGGGCGTGTCCGAGGACGACATCGGCGTGGTCGTGAATCAGTGCGAGATGTTCTTCGAGCCCAACGAGCAGGTGCAGATCCTCCAGGGCTCGCGCGCATCGCCGTTCTGCGATGCGTACCGCGTCGAGCTCACGGCGATGACCCAGCGCAAGGTCACGCTCAGTGCATTCGCGATCGACCGCCACGAGGTCAGCGTCGACGATTACCGCAAGTGCATCACGGCGGGCATGTGCGGGCTCGATCCGCTGATCGCCGGCGACGAGCGCTACATCCGCGACAACTGGCCGATCGTGAACGTCTCGTGGTTCGAGGCGCAGGACTACTGCCGGTGGCGCGGTGGTCGGCTTCCGACCGAGGCCGAGTGGGAGCGTGCCGCACGCGGCGCGAATGCGACGGATGCGTCCGATGCGCTCGACCTCGCTGATCGCGCGCGCGCCGCGGAGCTGACGTGGCCGTGGTGCGAGGAGATGCTGCGTGACACGACCAAGCGTTGCGTCGAGCGCACCGAGGACTTCAACCACGGCCAGCCGCGCACGCAGGTGCTCCGCGAGCTCGACCGCGCGAACAATATTTTATTGTTGCTCGGCGATCCCGACGACGTGGATGGCTACGCGCTGATCGCACCGCCGGGAAACTATCCGTGGGGGCAGGGCCCGTTCGGCACGCGTGATCAGGCCGGCAATGTCGCCGAGTGGACCGCCGACGCTCGTGGCGTGACGGAGCTGACGATGGGCTACACGAACCTGCCGGGCTGCTCGGACCACGAGGACGAGATCCTGTGCATCAACCCGGTTCGCGAGGGCAACGATCGCGACACGCGCGTGGTGCGGGGCGGTTCGTGGCGTCAGCCCACGTTCGTGAGCCGCTCGAACGTGCGTGACCCGTACGGCGTGATCTACGACGCCCGCCGGCGCTTCTCGCACGTCGGGTTTCGCTGCGCGCGCTCGCTGTAGCGCTTACAACGCGTCGGGCGCGTCGGGCACCGCATCCGCGGGCACCGCATCGATCACATCGGCATCGAGGTCACCACCAGATGTGGACTGGCAGGTGTTCTTGGCCTTGTTACAGACCAGGCCGCTCTCGCAGTCGTCGTCGATCTGGCAGCGATCGTTCTGACCCTGCTTGCACGCGGTGAACGTGGCGACGGAACCGACCAGAGCAATCGTGCATGCAAACAACAGACGCTTCACGACGGGACCTCCTCGAGCGGGGGAACTTCGAGCCACTCGACCGACGTCACCTCGTACTCGCGCTTGCCCTTGCCGGACTGCACGGTGACCGTCTCGCCGATTTCCTTGCCGATCATCGCGCGCGCAACCGGCGCACCGATCGAGATCCGGTGCCGCTTGATGTCGGCCTCGTTCTCGCCAACGATCGTGTAGCGAATCTTCTCGTTGGTCTCGGTGTCTTCCATGGTCACGGTGGCACCGAATTTGACTCGCGGACCCGAGAGTTTGGTTGGATCGATAACCTCGGACATGGCGATTTTCGCCTCGTACTCGCGAATCCGCGCCTCGATGAGGCCCTGCTCCTCTTTCGCCGCGCTGTAGTCGGCGTTCTCCTTGAGGTCGCCGTGGCCACGCGCGATCTCGATCGCCCGGCTATTGGCGGGACGGTCGACGTTCTTGAGCTTCGTGAGCGCGGCGCGCATCGAAGCGTAACCCGAAGGGGTCATCGGGAATTTCTCGGACATGGCAGCTACTTGAAGCTGTACGACGGGTCAGCACCGGGCGCAACGGCTGTCGACGGTCGAATCGCACTCGGTGGCCGTGGTCCCATCTGCGGTGCAGCGAACCTGATTGGCACCGTTGCCAATCACGGGGCAGGCCATCGCCTCGCACGCGGTACCGACGCAGTCCAGGTCGCATTGGCACGCGCTCGAGCAGCGAATGTCGCTGCAAGCGTTATCTCCCGTACAGGCGATCGTGCACTTGGCACCCGTCTGGCACTCGATGTCGTTACACGCGCCATCGCCGACGCAGTTGATGGTGCAGTCCCAGCCAGTGGGGCACGTGATCTGGCCCAGGCAGTCGTCTGTCGACGTGCAGTCGACCTGACACGTCTTCGCGGCCTCGTCACACGCGGTGCAGTCGTCGGGACAGTCAGGCTCCACGCAGTATCCGCCGGCGCAGACGCGCAGCGGGTCGAATCGGGTGCATTGCGAATTGCTGGTGCATGCCAGCTCTTCGGTGGGGCGGTCGACAAAGCAAGCGACGATGACCGAACCGATCAGGACCACGGACAACGTCGCGACGCGCACGTCAGCAGTCCCGGCACCGTGCGGGGGTCTCGGACGAATCGCAGCGTCCGCTCGTGTCCTCGCACTCGTCGACCTGGCCACCGTTCGGATCGGGACACGTCATCGTGGCCGGGCACGTGTTGCCGCCCACGTCGCTGCAAGCGACATCGCACTGGCAGGCGGACGCACAGCTCACGTTGCCGCACGCGCCATCGAGGCCCAGACACGTGGCCTGGCAATTTCCCTTGCCGCAGGTGAGATCACCACACGCGGCGGCGCCACCCGAGCAGTTCTCGAAACAGTCGGACAGGCCGCTACAGGTCTGCGCGCCGCAGGCAGCTGCGCCGGTACATGTACGCGTGCAAGTGCCCGCCGACGAGCAGGTGAGGTTGCCGCACACCGCGCTTCCAGCGCCGCCCATGCAGGTCTGGGTGCAGTCACCGCCGCTACAGGTGAGCGAGCCGCACGCGTCGGCGCCGGTGCACGCCGCCGTGCAATCGCCGGTCGTGCAGCTGATGTTGCCGCATGCGTTGACGCCGGTGCACGTGACGTCGCAGTCCGTCGTTCC
Source organism: Haliangiales bacterium (assembly GCA_038322185.1). Classification (GTDB taxonomy): domain Bacteria; phylum Myxococcota_A; class Polyangia; order Haliangiales; family Haliangiaceae; genus JABFXX01. Next base: position 5,742 of record JBBQFU010000027.1, on the reverse strand, counting down.
GCATGTGACGTCGAGGCAGGAGTCGGCCGTGAGGCAGTCGATGTCGCACGACGCCGCGCCGCTGCAGCTGATCGCGCCGCACGCACCGGCCTGACCGCACGTGATCGCGCACGCAAAGCCGGTGGGGCACATGATGCTGCCGCCCGTGGTGCCGGTGATGTTGCAGACGGCCGGCGATGCCGTCATGTCGCAGCTGCCACAGGTGGCAGGGCAGACGAACGCGTCGAGCTCGCGCGCGTCGATGGGAAGGGTGCCGCGGATGCAGTAGTTGCTCGAGCAGATCGTGCCGGGGAACTGCGTGCAGTCGGTCTGCATCGTGCACTTCAGTGCCTCCGATGGACGGTCGATCGAGCAGCTCCACACTGCGCTCACGGCGAGCACGATCCCGACGAGGGTGCCGACAACGCGAGCCTTCACCACTTACCTCGCAACACGAACGTCATGCCGGTGCCGGCCGCAGCGGGCTCGGGCGTGATGGTCGTGGCGTTCTCCTGATTTTTCTTGTGCTTCCACAGGAAGTAGCCGCCGACACCGCCCGCGGCGAGCCCGAGCACGACGAACACGTTGCCCCACAGCGCCTTGCCAGCGGCTTCGTCTTCGATGGACTTGAGGTCGTCGATCTCGGCGAGCGTCGCGCGCGGGTGCTCGTCGATCTCGGTCTGCAGGCTGCTCGCGCCCGACCATAGCGAGAGGCCGATCACGAGGCTGATCGCGCCACCGGCCAAGAATCCCACCGCGAGCTTGCGCTCGGTGGTGCTGAAAAATCCCGGCCCCGGCGGAGGCGCCTCGACGGCGGAGCCCGAGCCTTCAGCAGCGGATCCAGATCCTGTGCTCTCCGTGGGCACGCCGGCGAACAGCGGCTCCATGCCGGCTTCCGCCTTCTCGGGTGGATCGGCCTCGTTGATCACGCTGATCTGTGCGCGCGGCGCAATGCCCGCCGACACGCGCAGGACCGTGATCGTGGTGGTGCCAGCCGTCGTATTCGCCGAGCCGTACACCAGCTCGTCGACCGCGAGAGTCGTCCGGACCTGCTCAGCGCACGACGCGAGCTCTGGGCTGCAACCCACGGCAGCTGCGGTCTCGTTGAACGTGGTCTCGCCGATGCTGACCTCGCCGCCGATCTTGTTCCTCGCGAGGTTGGCGACCGACGCGTTCAGCGCGGTGCGCTGCGCGGCCGGCGTGTTGCCGTCGAGCGGAAGCACGAGGACCGTGGGTGGCGCCGCGATCACGCTGGTGAACAGCGCAATGATGGTGATCAGGGAAACGAACGCGGCTCTCATAGCTTGCTGATTTCGTCCTTGATCTGTGAGGCATCGGATGCGCTCGGAGACAGCGCGAGGTACCGCTGGAACGCGCTCTTTGCCTTGCCGTTATCGCCGAGCTTCTTGTAGACGCGGCCGAGCACGCGATAGGTCGGCGCGTATCCCGGCTTCGAGGCTTTTGCCTTGAGCAGCAGGCCGAGAGCGGCCTTGGCGTCGCCCTTGACGAACGACTGCAGCGCCTTGTTGACGGTCGCTTCGACATCGATCTTCTCGACGACCGGGGGCGGACGACCGCCGCTACCATGACCGGGATCCTTGGGACGGCCGCTGCCGCTGCCACTGCCCGAGCCGACGTCGAAGTCGATGATGTCGGCGCTGCCCGAGCCACTGCCGTCATCACCGGATCCGCTCGCGACATCGGAGCCACTGCCGGCCGTGTCGCTACCGCTGCCGGCCATGTCGCTGCCGCTACCGACCATGTCGCTGCCGCTGCCGGCATTCGAGCCCGCGGTGTCATCGCTGCCCATCGCGCTACCCGCTGCGATCTGGCTACCCGATCCGGAGGCGACGGCGGGCGGCTTGCTCGGCTTGTCACCGCCGCTGGCCATGACGGCGATGATGACGATCAGCAGCAGCGCGCCGGCACCTGCCGCCACGTAGAGCCGCTTGCGATCGACGCCGCCGATCGGTTCGGCAACCTGCGTGTCGCCGATCGCCGGTACCTCGCCGGTGATCGCGACAGCTGGCGCGAGATCGACGGAGGTCGACGCGCTCGTGCTCGGCGCGACCATCTCCGGAACCGGCTCGGCGTCGACATCCGTGTTGGTCGACGAGCGCGCTGCGACCGGCGTCAACGGACCGCTGGGCCTCAACCCAGGAGAGCGCGGCGGCGGAAGCTTGGGCTTGGGGCCGTCTTCCATGATCGGCGGCGCACTGATCTGCGTCGCGCTGCTCGCGTCCGCCCACGGAGCACTCGCGGCGGGGACGCCGCTCGCGGGTGTCGCGTTCTTGCGGTACTTGCCCGAGAAGTCTGCGCCGGGGACCGGCGTCGCCGGCGAGCCGCTCGCGACCTCCGCACCACTGAACGCGGCGTCAAGCACCTCGGCACTCGCGGACCCCTTGCTCACGACTTCCTGCACGAGCTTCTTGCGGGCCTCGATGTGGCCCTTGAAGGTCTCCTGCATGTACTTCGCGATCTTGTCGTTCTTCGCGCCGTACCCGCGCTTGCGAAGGACTTCCTCGATCTCGACCGCCATGTCCTTGGCGCTCGCGTAGCGATCGTTGAGGTCGCGCGCGAGCGCCTTCATCACGATCGGATCGAACTCGGGCGCGACGTCCCCGTTGACCTTCGACGGCGGCACGATGGTCGACTCGAGCACCTGCTTCATGGTCTCGGTGTCGTTGCCGCCGCGGAACAGCCGCTTGAGCGTGAGCGACTCCCACATCACGCAGCCGAGCGAGAAGATATCGCTGCGCCGATCGCCTTGCGCGCCCTGCAGCTTCTCGGGCGCCATGTAGCTGAACTTGCCCTGGACCTTGCCCTTGGCGCCGGCGGCCGACGTCGCCTTCGCGACGCCAAAATCGACGAGCTTTACCTGCCCGTTGTAGAGCACCACGATGTTGCCGAGCGAGATGTCGTGGTGGACGAGCTCGAGCCGCTCGCCCGCCATGCTGCGCAACTCGTGCGCGGCGTCGAGACCCTCGGCGGTATCGGCGATCAATCGACCTGTCGACAGCGGATCGAGGCGCTTGCCTTCGCGCCCCGCGCGCAGCACCGCGAGAAGCGGCTCGCCCTCGAGGTACTCCATCGCGATGAAGAACCGACCCTCGGCCTGTCCGAGGTCGTAGATGTCGACGACGTTCGGGTGCTTGACCAGCGCGGCGACGCGCGCTTCGTCCAGCAACATGTCGACGAACGACTTCTGGCTCGCGAGGTTGTTGTGGACCAGCTTCACCACAACCAACTTCTCGAACCCTGCGGGCCCGCGCTGTAGCGCGAGCTGCACCTCCGCCATACCGCCCTGACCAATACGAGTAATTAGCTCGTACCGGCCAAGCCTGGTCGGGCGCGCAGCCTCCCCCGCAGTCACCGAAACATTGTATCGCAGCTTGGGTTTGCACGCGCGGGACGGCGGCTAATGTGTAGGCATGGCACGCACCGTGGCGATCGCGCCTCACCCCCTGCTGGAGGTTGGCGCATTCGCGACTCGTTTCGCCCAACCGCTCGCCCAACTCCCGTCGATCGACTCCACACTCCCTGCGGGAGTGCTGCGCGCCCCGGCAAAGCCGGGGCTTGCGATGGAGGCCCCAGAGCCCCTGCAAATAGTTTCGGACACGGAGCGTGCGGCGGTCCGGGCCCTGCTCCGGCACGGCGGTTTCAAGCCCTCGGGGCGCAGCAAGCCGGCCTCGGAGTACCTCGTCGCGGCCCACGCCGAGTGCCGATTTCCGCGGATCAACGCGGCCGTCGATGCCTGCAACTTCGCCTCGCTGCACTGGGGGCTGCCGATCTCGCTGATCGATCTCGATCGGGTCGTGGGCGATCTCAGCGTGCAGATCGCGCCGATGGGAACGACCTACGTGTTCAACCCGTCGGGGCAGACGATCGACGCGGGAGGCCTGCTCGCGGTCTACGACGCGGAGGGCCCGACCGGCACGCCGGTCAAGGACGCGCAGCGGACCAAGACGCACGACGGCACCGTCTACACGCTCGCGGTCGTGTGGGGCACGCATGCGCTCGACGGACGCACCGCGCAGGCGACGCGCTGGTATCGCGATCTGGTCGCGACGATTCCAGGCGCAACGAACGAAGACGTCACGCTGCGCTGAGCGGTCAGAGCTTGCCGGCGCTGGGGCGCGGCGGCGGATCGCCGTAGAACTGCAGCGGCTGCACGCGCATGTCGTTGCGCTTCTCGACCGCGATCGCCTCGAGCGCAGCTTTGGCGGCGCGCAGCGTCGTGTAGTACGCGATGCCATTCATCAGCGCAGCTCGCCGCAGGGACTGGCTGTCCTGGATGGCCTGCGCGCCTTCGGTCGTGTTGATCACGAAGTCGATCTCGCGGTTGTCCATCGCGTCGACACAGTGCGGTCGGCCCTCGAGCACCTTGTTGATGCCCACGACCGTGAGCCCCGACTTGGCGAGCAGCGCGGCCGTGCCGTGCGTGGCCATGAGCGTGAAGCCGAGGTTCACGAGGCGCCGCGCGACCGCGACGATCGAGCCCTTGTCCTGCTCGCGCACGCTGAGGAACGCGACCCCACCGGTCGGTAGCTTCATGCCCGCTGCGAGCTGGCTCTTGGCGAACGCACGCGCGAAGTCCGAGTCGATGCCCATGACCTCGCCGGTCGAGCGCATCTCCGGGCCGAGGATGGTGTCGACGCCCTCGAACTTCACGAACGGGAACACGACTTCCTTGACCGACACATGGCGCGGCTCGACCTCGGTCAGCCCGAGCTCGGCGAGCGTCTTGCCGGTCATGATCTTCGCCGCGATCTTCGCGAGCGGACGACCAATGGCCTTGCTCACGAACGGGATCGTGCGCGACGCCCGCGGGTTCACCTCGAGGACGTAGACCTCGCCGTCGTGCACGGCGAACTGCACGTTCATGAGGCCGATCACGCCGAGCTCGGTCGCGAGCATGCGGCCCTGGCGCTTGACCTCGTCGATGATGTCGGCCGGCAGCGAGTAGGGCGGTAGTGCGCACGCGGAGTCACCGGAGTGAATGCCGGCTTCCTCGATGTGCTCCATCACGCCGCCGACGACAACGGCGCCGGTTGCGTCAGCGACGACGTCGACATCGAGCTCGACCGCCTCGTCGAGGAACTGATCGACGAGCAGCGGGAATCCAACGCTGGCGCCCTCACTGTTACCGCTGCCCGAGGCAAGCAAGAAGCGCTGGAAGTAGTCCTCGAGGTGTCGCGGATCGTAGACGCGCTCCATCGCGCGGCCGCCGAGCACGTAGCTCGGACGCACCATCACGGGGAACCCGATCTCGGCGGCGACCTTGCGGGCCTCGTCGAGGCTGCGCGCGATGCCCCAGCGCGGCGCGTGGAGGCCGAGCTTGTTCATCACCTCGCCGAACCGCTCGCGATCCTCGGCGCGATCGATCGCGTCGGCGCTGGTTCCGATGATCGGTACGCCTGCCGCGGCGAGCGGCACCGCGAGCTTGAGCGGCGTCTGACCACCGAACTGCACGATGACGCCCCACGGCTTCTCGACGTGACAGATCTCGAGCACGTCTTCGAGCGTGAGCGGCTCGAAGTACACCCGATCCGAGGTGTCGTAGTCGGTCGACCCCGTCTCGGGGTTGCAGTTGACCATGATCGACTCGATGCCCTCGTCGGCGAGCGCCATCGCGGCGTGGACGCAGCAGTAGTCGAACTCGATGCCTTGGCCGATCCGATTGGGGCCACCGCCGAGGATGATCACCTTGCGCCGGTCGGTGGGCTTGGACTCGCACTGGTCCTCGTACGACGAGTACATGTA
>JBBQFU010000026.1:0-46370 GCA_038322185.1 Haliangiales bacterium | reverse complement strand
CGGTCAGCTCTTTCCACGTGCCGGCGACGCCGCGCACCGCGGCCTGCCCGCCGAGCTTGCCCTCGACGCCGACATCGCGGGCGACGCGCGTCACCTCGTCGGCGAACGAGCTCAGCGTGTCGACCCTCGTGTTGATGACGTTCTTGAGATCGAGCAGCTCGCCGCGGACCTCGACCGAGATCTTGCGCGTCATGTCGCCGCGCGCGATCGCGGTGGCGACCGCCGAGATGTCGCGCACCTGGTTGGTCAGGTTCGACGCCATCTGGTTGACGTTGTCGGTCAGCTCCTTCCACGTACCGCGGACGCCGACGACCGAGGCCTGACCGCCGAGCTTGCCCTCGGTGCCGACCTCGCGCGCGACCCGGGAGACCTGGTCGGCGAACGCCGACAGCTGATCGACCATCGTGTTGACCGTGTTCTTGAGCTCGAGGATCTCGCCCTTCGCCTCGACGACGATCTTCTGCTGCAGGTCACCGGCGGCGATGGCCGTCGCGACCTTCGCGATGTTTCGCACCTGATCGGTCAGGTTCGCGGCCATCGAGTTCACTGCGTCGGTCAGGTTGCGCCACGTACCGAGAACGCCGCGGACGTCGGCCTGACCGCCGAGGCGGCCTTCGATACCGACGTCACGTGCGAGGCGAGTCACCTGGTCAGCGAAGCTCGAGAGCTGATCGACCATGATGTTGACGGTGTTCTTCAGCTCGAGGATCTCGCCCTTCGCATCGACCGTGATCTTGCGGGTCAGGTCACCTCGCGCGACGGCCGTCGTCACTTCCGCGATGTCGCGCACCTGGTTGGTCAGGTTCGAGGCCATCTGGTTGACGTTGTCGGTGAGCTCCTTCCACGTACCGCGAACACCTTCGACCGAGGCCTGACCGCCGAGGCGACCTTCCGTACCGACCTCGCGAGCAACACGCGTCACCTCACTGGCAAACGCGTTCAGCTGATCGACCATCGTGTTGAGCGTGGCCTTGAGGTCGAGCACCTCGCCGCGCGCGTCGACGGTGATCTTCCTCGACAGGTCGCCTGTCGCAACGGCGCGAGCGACGTCGGCGATGTTACGCACCTGGTTGGTCAGGTTGGCGGCCATCGAGTTGACGTTATCGGTCAGCTCCTTCCAGATGCCCGAGACGTCACGCACCTGGGCCTGACCACCGAGCACGCCTTCCGTACCGACCTCGCGAGCAACGCGGGTGACCTCTGACGCGAACGCGTTCAGCTGATCGACCATCGTGTTGATCGTGTTCTTGAGCGTGACCAGCTCACCGCGCGCTTCGACGGTGATCTTGCGGCCAAGGTCGCCGTTCGCGACCGCGGTCGTCACTTCGGCGATGTCACGAACCTGGTTGGTCAGGTTCTTCGCCATCTGGTTCACGTTGTCCGTGAGCTCCTTCCAGATGCCGGACACGTCCTTCACGTCGGCGGTCACACCGAGCGTGCCTTCCGTACCGACGAGGCGCGCAACACGTGTGACCTCGGCAGAGAACCGGCCGAGCTTGTCGACCGTGCTGTTGATCGTGTTCTTGAGCGTCAGGATCTCGCCGCGCGCGTCGACGCCGATCTTCTTCGACAGGTCACCACCCGCGATGGCGGTGACGACCTCGGCAATCGCGCGCACCTGAGAGGTCAGGTTCGATGCCATGCCGTTCACGTTCTGGGTCAGCTCGCGCCACACACCAGACACGTCGGCGACCTCTGCCTGACCACCGAGGACACCCTCGGTGCCGACCTCGCGAGCAACACGCGTCACCTCGGCGGCGAACGCCGACAGCTGATCGACCATCGTGTTGATCGTGTTCTTGAGGCCGAGGATCTCGCCCTTGGCTTCGACGGTGATCTTCTTCGACAGATCGCCGCCGGCGACGGCACTCGTCACCTCGGCGATGTTTCGCACCTGGAACGTGAGGTTGTTGGCCATCGAGTTCACCGACTCGGTGAGCTCGCGCCACACGCCTGACACGCCACGGACCGTTGCCTGACCGCCGAGGCGGCCTTCGGTACCGACCTCGCGAGCAACGCGGGTCACCTCGTTCGCGAAACCACGGAGCTGCTCGACCATCGTGTTGATGGTGTTCTTGAGCTCGAGGATCTCGCCCTTGACGTCGATCGTGACGGTCTTCGACAGATCGCCCTGGGCGACCGCCGTGGTCACGCGGGCGATCTCACGCACCTGAGACGTCAGGTTCGACGCCATGAGGTTCACGGAGTCGGTCAGGTCCTTCCAAACGCCGGACACGCCTTGCACGCGAGCCTGCGCGCCGAGCTTTCCTTCGCCACCGACCTCGAGGGCGACACGCGTCACCTCGCTACCGAACTGAGACAGTCGCGCCACCATGCCGTTGACGATCTTGGCGTGGCGAAGGAACTCGCCGCGGCGCGGGCCGAAGCCGCCGTCCTCGACATCCATGGTCTGCTCGAGGTCGCCCTTGGCGACGGCGGACACGACGCGAGCAATTTCGTTGGCGTGGCCGGACAGATCTTCGATGACCGCGTTGACCGAGGCGATGTAATCCGCCCAGCCACCGATCGTGTTCATCCGGCGCATGCGCTTGCCGGCCTGACCCTCCTTGCCGACGGCGCTGCAGACCTCGTGGGCCTCTTCCTTGATCGACTTGACCATCGAGACCATCTCGTTGAAGGCCTCGGCGATCTGGCTGTCGATGCCGGTCATGTCGTCGCGCAGACGGATGTTGAACTCGCCGCGGCGGAATGCACGGAGCGCTGCCAGCAGCTCGCGCCGCTGCAGGGTGTCCCATTCGTTGGCCTTGATGACCTTTGCTGCGGTGGTCTTCGCGCCGTTGCCGTTTGCGTGGGAACCCTTCTTGCCGTGTCCGGTGCCGGTGCCGTTCTTGCTCTCGACAGTGCTCATGATTCCTCGGTCTTTCCGTACAGGGCGCGCATGATCTTCTCTGCGCTCGCGGGCTTCACGATGTGGGCGTCGAATCCTGCTTGAAGGGCATTGGCTCGATCGGCGGCCTGGCCGTAGCCGGTCATCGCGATCAGGCGAACTCGGTGCTCGGCATTGGCCAGCTGGCTGCGGAGCTGGCGCGCGACCTCGTAGCCATCCATCTCGGGAAGGCCGATGTCGATCAACGCGACGTCGGGCATCTCGGCCAGGATGGCTTTGATGGCGGACGGGCCGTCCTCGACGATCGTGACGTCGTGGCCCTTCATGCGCAGCAGGTCCGCGACGAGCTCGCGGAGATCCGCGGCGTCATCGCAGACCACTGCGCGAAGCTTGCGATCGCCCGGCTCCGACTGCGTGCGGGACGGAACGACGGTCGTGGTCGCCTTGTCAGCGACGGGGAGCCGAACCTCGAAGGTGGCGCCCTTGTTGGAGCCACTGCTCGTCGCGTGCACGCTGCCGCCATGCAGCTCGACGAGCCGCTTGACGAGGCCAAGGCCAAGCCCAAGGCCGCCCTTGCCGTCGGGCGTGGTGCGCTCCTGGACGAACATGTCGAAGATGCGGGGCAGCAGCGCCGCCGGGATGCCGCGACCGTTATCGACGACGCGCACGTAGACGTCATCGCCTTTCGTGCCCCAGTCGACGGTGATCACGCCACCGGGATTGGTGTACTTGATCGCGTTCGACACGAGGTTCGACACGACCTGCACGAGGCGAATCGGATCGCCGAAGATGGTGGGCGCAGCGCCGTGGCCCGTGACCTTGACGTTGTGCTTGCGCGCCTCGGCGGTCGTCTTGAGATCGTCGACGGCTTCCTTGACGATCGCGTCGAGCGTGATCGGCTCGCGCCGCAGCTCGAGCTTGCCGGTCTGGAACCGAGCCACGTCGAGCAGATCGTCGACGAGGCGGCCGATGTGATGGACCTGGCGCTGGATGATGCCGCGGACGCGCTCGGGCGTGGGCTCGGTCGCGTTCGCGTACATGAGCTCGACCGCGGTCTGCAGCGGCTGCAACGGATTGCGTAGCTCGTGCGCGAGGATCGCGAGGAACTCGTCCTTGCGGCGATCGACCTCGGCCATCTGTGCGACCTGGCGCTCGAGACCCTCGGCCTCGAAGCGCTTGCGCTGCATCGACAGCTCGCGCTCGTGGTTGCGTGCCTGGGCGTCGCGGAGCTCCTCGGCCTTGGCGTGGAGCTCGATCGTGCGCTCCTGCAGCTCGATGAAGACCGTGGCCTTTGCGCGCAGCATCTCGGGCCGCACCGGCTTCTGCAGGAAATCGAATGCACCGAGCTCGTAGCCCTTGATGATCGCGTCGTCGTGCCACGACAGACCGGTGATGAAAATGATCGGCGTGGCGCGGTTGCGCGCGCGAGACCGGACCAGCCGTGCCGTCTCGAAGCCGTCCATGCCGGGCATCGCGACGTCGAGGATGATCAGCGCGAAGTCCTGCTCGAGCAGGCGAGCGAGCGCCTCGACACCGGAGCGCGCGAGGACCATCTTGCGGCCGAGGGGGAGCAGCGCTGCTTCGATCGCGACCAGGTTGGTGTCGTTGTCGTCGACGACGAGAATGTCGCGGCCGTAGCTGATCATCAGCGGATTGGCTTCGTTCTCGCTCTCTTCCAGGCTGAGGAGCTGATCGCGCGAGGAACCAGCGTCGTTGCGCGGCATGGCGGCTACCGTGCCACTCTTGGCCTCGAGCATGGGAGCCTCGTGGTCGCTCATCGGGAGCACCGTGGATCGATCGCCCCGGCAGGGAAAGCCACAACGGCGGAGCGGGCGCCTACTGCACAGTGATCCATCGCGCGTGCGTTTGCATGCGATGTGCCCGAGACTTTTACATTCTCGGCAAAAGGATCCGTGTACTTGCTGAGCGGAGCTGCGCTCTTGCGCACGGTGCGCTCTCCCGCACGGCGGGGCAGACTAGTACGTGCCCTGAACCGGTGAACAGCCTGGGAGTTATTCACAAACGGGCACGAGATCGCGTCCTCCAAAGAACTCATCGACGAGTGATTTCCACGCGCGAGCGTTCTCCGGAGCGGCGCACTTGAACGGTTTCGCTGCGAGCGTTCCCGCGTCGCGCATCGCCAGTTGCTCCTTGAAGTACCGGACCGCGAGCTCGGCAGCGTACTCGTGGACGCCGGCTCCGTTGTCGGGCTGGAATGCGTAGTAGGTGCCCGACGAGCGAACCTTGGTGTCGTTCGGTGCGTACGGCGCGAGACACTTCACCGCCTTCGCGCCGGTGCGGCCGCACTTCTTCACGATCGCGTTGTAGTCCTTGGTGAGTGTCTTGCTCGACCAGTCGCCGTGATCGAAGTCGTTCAGGTGAAACAGCTCGTGAAAGTACGTCTCGCGCACGCCACGCTCGCTCGTGAGCAGCGAGCCGACGACGTTGTGGGTGACCATCCACTTCATCGCGTACGCACTCGGTGTTCGCTTGCCGACGGAGCGCACGAAGCGCAGCTCGAGATCCTTCCAGCGGTACTTCGGCGTCTCGGTCTTGAAGTCGGCGAAGAACGTGTCGATCGACTGCAACGCGGCCGCGACCCAGACCAGCTGCTGGCGGTACTTGCCCTTCGGTAGCTGCGGGACGAGATGGATCTTGCCGCGAAAGCCACCGTCCATGATCTCGTCGTCGCCTGCGATCGTGGTGTGACCGAGCTGATCGAACAGCGCCTTCGCGATCACCTTGGCCTTCGGATCGTCGTCGTAGCGGGCGAGGAACGCAGGCTCCTTTGCGACGACGCTCTCCGCGCTCGCGACACTCGAGATCACGCACAGCAGCAGCAGCCCACGCATCATCGTCAAGCGTGACACGGCGAGGAGCCGCGCGGTTGCCGATTGTTTCAGGGCGCTTTGTACTCGTCGGCGCCGTAGTCCTTCGCCGCGTCCTGCGGGCGAAGATCGCGGTCGATGTCGTCGAGGACGGTGCTCGGGACCGAGGTGTTGTCCTTGGCCGTGCTCGTTGCGCCGATGTGATAGTCGTACGGTTCCGTCGTTCGGTTCGTGAACTCGAGCGGCGCGAGGTCGTCGGTGACGATGGACCCCGACGCGTCACACGTGGTCGACACGTTGCTCGCGAGGAGCGTGCCGTTGCCGCCGATGATGTTGTTCGGAGCCGCGAATGCGGACTTGCACTTGAGCCCCGAGAGCTGGTTGTCGACGATCGTGTTGAACTCGACCTTGATGCTCGTGGCGGGGTCGTTGTCGAGGTCGAGCCCGCCGAACGCCTTGGTGAGCGCGCCGTTGTGATGGATCCAGTTGTTCGTGATGCTGAGCTGGGCGCTGCCGTCGCTCTTGATGCCACCGGCGGAGTTGTCGTAGATGTTGGAGCGCGTGACGATCGCGAATCCGCCCTTGAGCTCGAGCGCCGCGGTGCGACCACAGCCCGAGATCTCGACCCCGTCGAGCGTCAGCGTGCTGCTGCTCTCGGCCTTGATCCCGTTCGCGTCGTCGCCGCCAGCGCAGAAGATCTCGAGGCCGTAGATCTTCACGACGGCGCCTTGCACCTTGATCACCCAGTCGATGGTCGGCGCGCCCTCGATGCGTGCGTTGTCACCGGCGAGGATCTCGACGTCGACGGTGATCACGGGGGACTCGGCGAACGAGCCAGTCACTGACATGTACCTGCGAGCAGTGGTCACGAGATCGAGCGCGTGCGTGAGCGTCGCGCACGGCGCGCTCATGGTGCAGGCATCGTTGTCGGTGCCGGCCGCATCGACGTAGATCACCGCCGAGTCGTCACCGCAGCTGCCGCCGGGCAGGCAGGTGCCGCCGGGGCAGTCCGTGTTCGAGATGCAGCCGCGGCAGGTGAACGAGCCGCCGGTATCGCAGCGCTCGCCCGCCTCGCAGTGCGCGTTGTCGAGACACTCGACACACACGTTGGCATCGAGCTCGCAGTGGCCGCCCGTGCACTGGCTGTCCATCTCGCACGCGACCGGATCGGGCAGCGGTGCGTCGGTCTGCTCGCAGTTCGCAAGGTCGTTGGGATGGAGGCCGCAGTACTTCGTGCTGCGCTTCTCGCAGCCGAGCATTCCCGCGAGGGCCAGGCAGATCAGAACGCGCGTGACCACCCGATGACTCCTGTGTTGCGCGTGATCGATACCGTCGGTGCGGACGCGGTCTCGTCGGAGCCGCGCGTACGCAGCCACAGCCACACGCCGAGCCCGGCGACCACCGCGCCGCCGGCGGCGACCCCGATGCCGAGCGTCTTGGTGTCGCGATAGAACAGCTTGCTGCCGTCGTCCTCTTCGCTCGTGACGTAGAACGCGACGCCTGCGCCAATCGCGGCCACGCCGAGGCCGAGCACGAGGAAGCCCACGACGGGTGACTTGCCCGCGCGCTGCGAGCCGCTGTCGGTGTCGACGGGGATCGTGACCGGAATCGTGATCTCGGCGGTCACGTCGGGGTGAACCTTGAGTGTGCGCTCGCCGACGCGCTGGCCCCGGTGCATGAGCACGATCGTATGGGGACCGGCCGGCACCTCGCGCTCGAGTGGCGTGACGCCGATGTTCTCGTTGTCGAGCAGCACGGTCATGCCCTCGGGATTGGAGTGCAAGGAGAGCCGGCCGCGCTCGAGCTTGCTCGCGCCGAGGATCATCCCGAGCATCTCCTCGAGGATCGAGCGCATCAGATCGGGACTACACTCCTCGCACGCGCGGCGCATGCCGATCGGTTCCTTGGTCCTGGGGAACCAGTACACGTTGAACACGGTCGCGTTGCTCGTGCGCGATCGGATCGCCTGCACGTAGAGCAGCGAGTCGCCCTTGGCCTGCGCGTCGACCACGCCGCGTGCGCAGCCTTGGTCGTCCATCGTCATGCAGTTGAGCAGCGTGCTCGATGCCTCCGCTGACAGCGAGGCCGCGATCGTGTGGGCGTGACCGCGTAGCCAGGTCTCGACGTGCCGAGCAACCGTCGCTTGCAGATCGGCGTCGCCGGTCGTGACGACGGTGACCGAGCTGGCGCGGGCGGGCAGGGCCGCGAGCGCGAGGCAGACGAGGGCAACGCCGAGCGCTCTCACAGCGTGGTCGCCTGGTTCCACCACCACACGGGGTTGTTGTTCAGCACGGTCACGTCCTGACAGGGTAACCAGAATGCCGGGGTCGATGGGTCACCGGGCGACGTGAAGTCGAGTGAGGTGATCCAGATCTGAGTGGGCCCACCCGACACCACGTTGCCGTACGGCCGCGCCGACGCGAAGGCGAGCCACAGTCGCGGCCCGACACGCGGCGCCCACGATGGCATCGTGTTCGCGAGATCGCTGCGATCCTCGGCACCGACGCGCTGGTTCGCGCGCGCGAGCAGCTGCGGTGTGCCGCCGGCGGCCGAGACCAGCATCAGCTCGGCGCTCGGGGCACCGCGCGACGGGCCGGTTGCGTGCACGTACGCGAGCATCGTCCCGTCGGGTGACCAGCGCGGGAAGTAGTTGTTGTTGTTGTTCGCGCCGGTGACCAGCATCGTCGGTGTGCCCCAGGTTCCGTTGAAGGGGATCACGGCGATGCTGGCGGCGCGTACCTCCATGCTCGTAGGCTGCATCGCGGTGAGCGCGACCGCGAGTGAGCTTCCGTCGGGCGACCAATCGGGATGCGTCGCGTAGCGCATCGCGGGCAACGGCACGACGCCGAGCGACAAGCCGGTGTTGGCGTTGTACAGCGTGAGCACGCCGTCGTTCGCGACGACGAGCCGGGATCCATCGGGGGAATAGGCGGCCCAGCCCATCGGGCGCGTGGCGCTCGCCGGGATCAGCGGCTGCTGCGTGTCGAGGTCGAGCGCCTCGAGCTGGAACGTCGTCGCCGATCCGTCGTCGACGGCGGCGGCGAGCGCGTGACCGGTGCGGCTGATCGTGTGGCAACCGACGCACGTGCCAGAGCTCGGATAGACCTTGCTTGCCGACACGAGGTCGACGCCGCCGCGCATGATGCCGTTCGTCGATGCCGACCAGAAGTAGAGCGGAGCATCGATCAGGTCGCCCGAGAACGCGATGTCGAGCGAGGGGCCCGCGTAGATCGAGCTCGCGCCGGCGGCGGTTGCTTCGATCGAGACGCGGAGCGGTGCGGTGCCCGACGACGATGCGATCAGTCGCTGGATCGCACCATCGGCGCGCCAGCGATCCGCGCCGGTCTCGACGCGCAGGTGGAGCACCTCGTTGTCGAACGAGATCCGGTACGCGTCGTTGCCGGTGCCGGTCGCGAGCTGAAACAGGGTGCTCGCGATCACCGCCGGCAAGAACACGCCATCGCTGGGATAGACGACCGCGGGTGAGCGATCGGGATCGCCGGTGACGACGGGCTTGGTCGGCGAGAACAGACCCGCGCCGGGCGGCGGGAACGTGGCGTCGATGATCGTGGCGTCGATCGAGACCTGGATCGATCCGGTGGCCTGGAGCCCACGAATGCGGGCGGCCACGGTGCCGTGACCAGCGGCCGCGTGGGACGCGACGAACACGCCGCGCTCCGCGAACGCGCCGAGGACATCGCGATCGATCGCCCACGTCACGAGGTCCGAGATGTCGCGCTGCGTGCCGTCGCTGAAGTGACCGATCGCGGCGTACTGCAGCGTGTGAAATGGCGGCGCGAGATCCGTGATCTGGACCATCGCGTTGTCCGGCACGATGTCGAGCGACACGAGGTTGTCGAGCGCATCCACCTCGAACCGGATCGTCTCCGTGCAGCCGGCGAGCGACAGCAGGAAGGCGAGGATGGCGCGTATCATTCATCTACCTTCGCAACGCACTTCGGCGTTGCTGCGCGGTCCGGCTAGCCGGACCTTGCAATTACTGGCTGCGGAGTCGATCCGCGTAGGCCCCGTTGGGGAACTGTCGCAGATAATCGGCCGCCGCGCCGCGAGCTTCGTCACGCTTGCCCATC
Organism: Haliangiales bacterium; assembly: GCA_038322185.1. GTDB lineage: Bacteria > Myxococcota_A > Polyangia > Haliangiales > Haliangiaceae > JABFXX01. Next base: position 36,603 of record JBBQFU010000026.1, on the reverse strand, counting down.
GTCCGCAGCGCCTCGTGGCGGAACCACGCGGCATCCTCGGTATTCGCGGCGTTCGGGAAGCGCTTCTTCAGCTCGTCGAGCGCCGCGAGCGCCTGCGCCGGGTGCTTGAGGCGAAGCTCGACCTCGGCCAGCGACACGAGAGCGACGGACTCCATGCCCTTGCCGTTGGTCGCGATCGAGCGATACAGCTGGGCTGCCTTCTGCGGGTCCGTCTGCTCGAGGCGGTTCGCGATGCGATAGGTCTCGCGCGCGAGGTCGCGGTCGGCCTTGGTCACCACCGCGGTCTCGGGCGCGGTGTCGGCCTCGGTCTTCGCGTCGTCCTTGGTGGGCTTCGCGTCATCCTTGGTCGGCTGCGCAGCCGCCTTCTTCCTTGGCGCCGGATCGGGTTCAGCAGCGACCTCGGAGTCGGGCTCGGCCTCTGGCTCGAGGGACGGCTCGGGCTCGATGGCTTGAGCTTCTGCGGTGCGGGCGACGGTCGGCCAGGTCTCGCCGGCTTCGATCAGCCACTCGCCGCCGGGGGCGGTGACGCGGACCTTGCCGCGCGCGACATCGACGCGCGGGTTCGGCGTTCGGGTCACGGTGAAGATGGTGCCGACCACCTCGACATCGACCTCGCCGGCGCGCACGCGGAACGGCGGGCGGTTGACGCGATGCTCGACGTTGCACACGATGGAGCCGCGCTTCACGACGAGCGTGACTGCGCCGCCGGCACCGTGATGGACCTCGACGCTGGTGTCACTGCGCGCCTCGATCAGCGCGCCGGGCACGGTGAACTGCGTGGTGCCGCCGAGTGGCGTCACGACCTGCGACGGCGACGGCAGTGCGCCCTCGGGCGAGCTGCGGCCGATGAGCACGACGGCGAGCACGGCAGCAGCTGCGAGCCCGCCGAACGCGAGCAGCATCGGAGCGCGGCTCCTGCGCGACGGTGGGATCACGGCCTCGGCGCGCTCGACCATGCGAACCGCGGCGAGCTGCTCGAACAGCTTGCGCTCGACACGCTCACGGCGGGCTTCGGTAGCCGGCGGATCGATGACGATACGCTTCATCATCGCGTCTCCTCCTGGTTCACGAGCTCGGCAAGGACCGGGTCCTGCGCGGCGCGTTTCATGACCTCGCGCCGTGCGCGCCAGATGCGGCACTTCACGGCGACGGTGGTCGTTTGGGTGATCTTGGCGATCTCGGCGATCGAGCGGCCGTCGATCGCGAACAGCGCGAACACCGCGCGTGACTCCGCGGACAGCTCGGCGAGCGCGTCGTAGAGGCGGCGCAGGCCTTCTCGCGCGTGGGCCTGATCGTCGACCGTGCCGCCGGGACCCTCGATGTCGCCGACGACATCGAGTGGCAGCGTCTGCTTGTTCTTGCCGGCGCGCAGGTGATGGAACACCACGCGCACGGCGATGCGATCGATCCAGGTCGACAGCTTCGCGTCGCCACGGAACCGCGCGAGGCCGCGGAACACCGCGATGAACGTCTCTTGCACGAGGTCGTCGGCATCGCGCGCCGAGCCGACGATGCGATACACGGTGGCGTTGACCCGCGCGTACTCGCGGCGAAACAGCAGTCGTTGCGCGGCCGCATCGCCCGCGACGCACGCGGCGATGATCTCGGCATCGGTCTCGGGGACCGGTCGCGGGACTACACTGAGGGCCACGCAACTTAGTGTGTCGGAAGGCGAAAAAGGTGTCACAGCCGAACGCCGATCAAGATCGCCATCATCGCCTGGATCCGGGGAACGTCGAGAATCTGTTGAGTTCCAGCCTCATAGCGCTGCCGGCGGAGCAGGCAGTCCGCCGCCACGGCCAGCCCCAGCTCGATGTGGTGGGGCAGGGCGATCCCAACAACCGTACTGATCTGGAGCGCTGGGTTGTAGCGCCGCGAGCTCACCACCTCACCGCCGGTCCGGCCATCGAGCGAGACCTTGTGGAGCGCCAGGCCCACGCCCGGCGTCACGCGAACGAGCGGCGCGACACGCAGCGCCTTGCGGGCCTCGGCCGCGATGCGCCACACGCCGACCTCGCCGATGAACATCGTGCTCTCGATGTCGGTCGCGGGCGCGATCATTGCGGTCACGGCTGCACCGAGTCCGTGCGGTCGCCACGCCACGGCGATCGTGGTCATCGCGACGGCCGTCGCTTCGGGTGCGGCGAACCACGCGCCACCGCCCACACTCGCGGCCACCTGCGGCTCCGCGCGTTGTGGCCGTGGTGGACGCTGCGCTCGCACGCGCGCCGCGACCGCTTCCTCGTCGTTGCGATCGCGAACGGCGCGCAGCATCACGCTCACCATGCGTGCGGTCTCGGCGGCCTGCGTCTCGTCGAGCGGGAGCTTGTACGGCACCTCGCGCACGACGAAGCGATCGGCGGTGCGCTCGTAGGTGACCAGCGTGGCACCCGCGGCGGTCGGTGAGATCCACACGGTCGCGCTCGCTTGGTTGTCGTCAGCGATGCGGCGCGACTCGGGGCCGAGCTCGGCAAGCGATGGCGTCGGACGATCGCCGAGCGCCTTCACGCCCATGTTCTGCCCCTCCATCACCCACTCGAGCGCCTGGATCAGCTCGGGCTCGTGACCGACGACGACGACGACGGAGTGAATGTTGTCGTCGGCCTCGGCTCGCGCAGCCGACAGGCTACACGCGACGAGCAACGCGACGACAAGGCCCCGCACCGCCTCGACGGTACCACCCGCCTGCGGTAGCGTGCGCGGCATGCGAGCAGCGCCTGTTCTCGTCGCCGTCCTGTCCACGATCGTCGCCTGCAAGAAGACGGAGCCGCAGCCGCGGCAACAGACCGGTTCGGGCTCCGGCTCGGGCTCGGGCCTCGCGGCGCCCGTCGTGCGCAACGCGCTGCCGCGCGCGGATTTCAATCGCATCGCGGTCGAGCTGAACTTGCCGGTGTACTGGATCGCGGACACGAATAACAACAAGACGCTCGACAGCGAGGAATTCGCATCGCTGCTGTTCTATCCGACGCAGGCGCCGACGATCGATCAGGCGTACGACCAGATCGTCCATGCGCCACGGAATGACACCGCGGTGGATAAGCGCCGGCAGCTCGTGCGTCAGGATCTCGCGGCGGGTCGGCCGACGCTCGTGATGAATGATTTCACGAGCGCCCCCGACGAGGACAAGGCGTTCGTCAAGCAGATGCTCGTCGTCGCCGATCTGATCGACAAGCTCTATGACCGCACGACGGGGGCCGAGGCTGCGCGCAGCAAGGTCGCGCCGGACCCCGAGAGCCAGAGCCTGTTCCGCCGCAACCGCGGCACGCAGTGCGTGGGCCCGGTGAGCAGCAAGGAGGCCGAGTGCTCGGCCGTCGTGGGTGCGCCGAAGATGCTCGTCGATGTGTATCCAGCGGACCTGCAGGCCAAGGACGGCTTCTGCAAGATTCTCGAGGCGGACAAGGGCGCCGAGGCGCTGCTCGGTCACTTCAATGTCGTGCGCGCGACGGATAGCGGCGGCTTCGTCGCGACGCCGTACCCGGCGGCGTACCCCGAGGAGTCCAAGGCGATCAGCCAGGCGCTCACCGTTGCCGCCGATGGGCTGAAGAACCCGAAGGAGGCCGCGCTCGTCGCGTATCTGCGCGCAGCGGCCGCGAGCTTCGTCAGCAATGACTGGGTGCCCGCCGACGAGGCGTGGTCGAAGATGAACGTCGACAACTCGAACTGGTACGTGCGCGTCGGTCCCGACGAGGTGTACTGGGAGCCGTGCGCGACGAAGGCGGGCTACCACCTGTCGTTTGCGAAGATCAACCAGGGCTCGCGCGCGTGGCAGAGCAAGCTCGTGCCGGTGCAGCAGGAGATGGAGGATCTGATCGCGGCGAAGGCCGGCGCTCCGTACAAGTCGCGCAAGGTCACGTTCCATCTGCCCGACTTCATCGACATCGTCGTCAATGCCGGTGACGACCGCGATCCACTCGGCGCGACGATCGGTCAGAGCCTGCCGAACTGGGGCCCGGTCTCGGCCGAGGGCCGCGGTCGCACGGTCGCGATGATCAACATCAACACCGACGCCGACAGCCGCGCCGCGCGCAAGCGCCAGATGGAGAGCCTGCTCGATGCCGACAGCGCGAAGCTGTACCCGGACTCGACGGAGCCGGGGTTGCTGTCGACGATCCTGCACGAGGCCGCGCACAATCTCGGCCCGGCGCACGAGTACAAGGTCAACGGCAAGGACGACGACGTCGTGTTCACCGGGCCGATCGCGTCGATGATGGAGGAGCTCAAGGCGCAGACGGCCGCGCTGTTCCTGCTCGACTTCTTGCGCACCAAGGGCGTGATCACCGAGGAGATGGCGCGGCAGTCGTTCTCCGACTCGATCGTGTGGGCGTTCGGCCACGTCTCGCAGGGCATGTACACCGGCGATAAGCAGCGCAAGGCGTACGGCAACCTCGCGGCGATCCACATCGGCACGCTGCTCGACAAGGGCGCGCTCAGCTGGGACGCGGACAAGGCGGCCGCGAACGGCACCGACAAGGGCGCGTTCACCGTGCACGTCGACAAGCTGGCGGCCGCCGCCGACGCGATGATGATCGAGTTCGGTGGCATAAAGGCGCGCGGCGACCGGGCGGCGGCCGAGAAGCTGATCGCGCGGTTCGTCGACGCCGAGACCGTCGTGCCGCACAAGGTCATCTCCGAGCGGTTTCTGCGAGAAGGCAAGCCGAGCTTCGTGTACTCGGTCAAGCACTAAGCCCATTGCCCTCGCTGCGATCGTGTGGTGCGATCAGCGAGGGTGAACCGGTCTTTCAAGATACCGGACGATTTTCGCGCGTTCATGCGCGAGGTCGCGGGCAAGGTCGACTGGGGCGACCGCGGAGAGCTTGAAGGCTCCGAGGCGCTGCAGCACGACTGCGGCCGCGGCGGGCTCGTGCCGGGCGGCGACACGTTTCGCTTCATGTATCTCGAGAAGGGCCACGCGGGGCGCTGGGAGATCGAGCTGCGCGAGCAACAGATCCGCGACATCGCGGGCGGCCTGATCGACGAGATCGACGCGATCGCCATGGCCGAGGGCACGCGCGTCAGCCGAGGCGAGGCGCTGCTGGTGTGGGGCGAGTACGACGAGGATGCGCTGCGGGTCCGCACCAGCAGCGACCTTGCCATCGCCCTCGACGCGATGTTCTCGCTCAGCGTCGCCGAGCCGTGCCTGGTCCGGCTGTGGTCGACCGGCGACGAGCAGCTGGTCGCGGTGATGAATGCGCCTGATGTCGCGCTCTACGTGCTCGAGTCAGCGGCGGGCTACGGGCGCTCGGTCGGTGATCCGACGCGGACCGATGTGATCGAGCTCGTCGATCACGATGTCGGACCCGTCCAGGTCGCGGCGTCGGACTGCGTGCCGTGGCGGATCGCGCGCGCGGCGCTGCAGCGGTTCGCGGAGACCGGCGAGCTCGGGGACGAGGTGATCCTCGACGGATCGATCCCGACGTCGCTGCTCATGCTCGGCGACTTCGATCGCGATGCCGAGCTCGCGACGCGCAAGGAGCCGCCGGCGGATCCGGCGCTGTCGAGCATCCCGCGCAAGGCACCGCAGGGCGAGTGGGCGCTTCGGCTCGTCAACTCGCTGCTCGAGCTGCAGCTGATCGAGCTCGACATGCACATCGTCGACGCGATCCGGGCGCGCGTCACGATTCTACTGATCCAGAGCGGTGACGACGCGATCGATTCTGCGGAGGTCGCACAGCAGCTGGCGAAGCAGATCGAACGGATGCGCGGAGTGGGCGCACTGTTCGCGACCGGCGGCGATCTTCAGATCGCGCTGCGGCGCACGCAGGATCCGCCGACGATGCCGATCGATATTCCGCTGTCGTAAGGTTTCGCGCACGACCTTGCACGCGGCTTGCGAGACGAAGGCTCCAAGAGGAGCTGAATCATGTTGAGCAAACTTCCAATCATCGTGGGTCTCATCGCAGGAACGCTGACGATGGGATGCCGTAGTTCGCGCGAGACCGATCAGATGGGCCAGCCGCGCGCCATCGAGGGCACCGAGGAAACCGCAGTGCCCGGTGCCACCGGAACGATGGGGACGTCGGAGACGATCACGCCGTCGACGACGGACACTCCAATCGCACCTGGAGGCGGTGGCATGGGTGCGGATTACCAGGGCGCCAGCGGCCAAGGCGCTCAGGACATCGACGTCAATGATGACGCCGATACGACCAGCCGCGCGGGTGCTGGCGATACGAGCGGTGGTGCGCGCAGCGCGGATCCGAATGTGCCCACGCCGAGCGGAACCACGGGCACGACGGGAACGACGGGTATCACGGGCACGACAGGTACGACCGGCACCACAGGCACCGGTACGACGGGCACGACCGGTACGGACACGACCGGCACGGGCACGACGGGTACCACGGGCACGACGGGTACCACGGGCACGACGGACACCACCGGTACCACCGGGTTGGACGGCGGCATCAGTGGTGGGATGAGCGGCAGCGCGGGCGATCCTGCTCCGCAGCAGCCGGGAACTGGCACCAGCGAAACGGACTCGAGTGGAATGGACTCGAGCGGAACGGACTCCAGCGGAACCGACACGACCGGGACCGGCACGAGCGGAACCGGCACGAGCGGAACCGGCACGAGCGGAACCACTACGCAGCCGCAGCAGCCGCCTGTGCAGATCCAGCCGTAGTCCAGCCGCGCATGCTCGGTGGTCTGGGCTTTGCGAATGACCTCTCGACAAGGAGCTCATCATGCTGACCAAGACCACCGTTCTGTCGCTGCTGCTCGTCGCAGCCTGCCAGAACTCTTCGCAGCTCGACACCGTTCCGACCGATCCGTACGCGCGTCCGATCGAGTCCGAGCCGACGGTGAAAGTCATCAGTGTCGAGCGCTTGGGCGATGCGCCCGAGCATCCGACCGCTGCCACCGAAGCGCAGGCTCGGCGCTACGAGACCGTCACGCGGCGCCGTGCGCAGACGTCGCGCTTCGAGCCTCGCCCGGGCGATGCTGGCTCGTCGGTGCGCGCAGGCGCGGGCGATACGACCAGCGGCGCGCGCAGTGAGCCGATCGGCACACCCGTGTGGCCGCCTACGGAGGTGGATCAGGAGCCGGTGCAGTCGTCGCGACAGGGCGAGGGCGCCGGTGCGAACGCGGCTCCGAACAGCAATGGTCCGTTCTCAAAGACGTCGTCGGGGCACGGCACCACGACGAACACCGGCGTCAACACCGAGAATCAGGGCACCGGCGGTACCGACGACCCGACCCAGTAGGCGCGCTAGTCGATATCGTAGTGGTAGTTCGCGTTCAGGTTCGAATCGTACGCATTGCAGCCGTAGACATTGGTCGAGCTGAACCAGACCTCGAGGTCGTTGCCGCGCGGCACCGTGAACGCTGCGTCGGAGGCTACGAGGTCTGAGCCCTCGGCACGCGAGACGAGCATCGTCTTGGTGGCGCCGCCGTCGACCTTGTAGTGCATGGTCACGCTCCACTTCGCGTTGCCGCTGCTCGAGGCGGCGCACTGCGCGAGACGCTCGGGAGCGTAGTGCACGACGGCCTGCGAGCCAGCGGTCAGCGCGCCGGACTGTGACTCGGAGTAGTCGGCTTCGAACGAGAGCACCGCGCCTTGTTCGATCGGCTGGATGCCGTACTCGTAGTTCGCGTTGTCGTTGCTGTCGTAGGCGATGCAGCCCCAGCGGTTGCTGATCGAGAACCAGATCGCGACGGACTCGGCGCTCGCGGGAATCTCGAGCTCGGCGGTGACCGGCTTCACGACGCCGCCATCGAGGCGCGAGAGTGCGAAGGTCACGGGCTCGCCGCCATCGAAGGATGCGTAGCCGCCGACGCCCCAGACCTCGCTGCCGTTGGTCGAGCCGCGACAGTCCTGGAGCCGATCGAGATCGTACGTGATGCGGACCGGCGAGCCGGCGACCAGGTCACCGCGCTGGGTCTCGCTCCAGTCATCGGCGAACGTGATCGCGGCGGTGGTGCCATCGGCCTTGCCGCCTGCGCCACTGGTGGCGTCGGTCGACGCATCGGTTGCGCAGCCGATCAGAGAGGCCGAGGTTGCAAAAACCAACGTGAACAGCGTACGGCGCGACATGCGCCAACCATCGTGCAGCGACCGCGCCACGCTGCGTCATAGCGATCCTCATGACCTACGCGTCGACGAGGTGGCTAGTGCGCCTGCCATGCCCAGCGCTGCTGCCATGAGACCGAAATGTTACGGGGTGCAAACGCCTGTCATCGAGGAGATCCACTCGCGGATCAGCGCCACACCCTCGGCGTGCACGAGGTTGCGACCGAGCTCCGGCATCCTGATCTCGGGCTCGGTGGACTCGATCCGGTAGACGAGGATCGACGCGTCCGGCTGACCGGGCACGATGTCGAACTGCCGGCCGCCCGAGCCACGTCCGGTCGCGACCGGCGCCTTGCAGACGCCGAGCTTGGCGAGGTCGGTCTCCTTGGCGTCGAGGTAGAGCCCGCTCGTGCGCGCGTTGCCGGCCGGGTTGTGGCAGAAGCCGCAGTTGATATCGAGCCACGTGCGCGCGCGGGCATCGAGCGAGCCCGACGCTGTATCGAACGACGCGATCGGCGTGGGCCACTGGTCGGCGGGCGGCGCGTTGACGAGCGCGCCTGCCGCGATCATCGCCTCGAGGTGCGCGGGTTGAACGTGACGCGCCTTGGGACCGAGCGGGCCGATCGCATCGGCCGACTCCGCATGGCAGCTCTTGCACTGGTTCTGATTGGGCACCGCGTAGTTCGGATTGTCGGCGGGCATCGGCTGGCCACCGGCGATCGCGAGGCGAGCGTCATGCTGATCGTCGTCGTAGATGTACGCCGCGCCGTGCCAGCCCTGCGTGCCGTTGACGAGGATGCGCGTCTCGAGATGGCGGTTGTAGGAGAACGTCTTGACCATCACGCTGCCGACCGGGAGATCGAACGCGTTGTCGTCACTCCACGTCGCTGCCATGCCCTCGGGCACGCGGATGAAGCGATCCTTGATCGTGTAGTCCGAGAACAGCGGCGTGTTGAGGTCGTACGGGATCACGCCCGCCGCGGGACGCTGTGCCTTGATGTCATCGAACAGCTGCCAGCTCGACAGGCGCTCGCACATCGGGCCGTCGGCGGTGCACTGCTCGCTGTCGTCGCCACCGCACGCGGCGAGGAGCAGCACGGCGGCGAGCAGCTTCACGGGATCACGACTTCGGGCAGCGGCACGAGCGAGCAGTCGTGCGGCGTCATGTCCTCGGAGGGAAGCGGGGCCTCGGCGAGCGGCCACCCGAGGTTGATGAAGCTCGCGTCGCCATTGTTCTGGATGCAGATCTTGTCGGCGGCGGTATAGGTCCGGTTCGGATCGAGGACGCCGTCCCACGCGATGTCGGGGACGATGTACGGGCCGTTCGGGCGAATCTCGCCGATCGCGGAGATCAGCAGCGCGCCGAGCTCGCCCGTCGGCATGTCGCTCGTGCCGGTGAGCTCGTTGTCGTGGATGTGGATCGCGGTTGGATACTGGTCGTAGCTCGCGTCATTCGGGTCGAGCCCGGTCGGCACGTAGCTGATCACGCCGATGTTGACCGCCTTGTGATCGCGAATCGTGTTGTTGAAGACTTCCACCTGGTGCGCGGCGATCATCGCGATGCCGGTGCCCGCGGGCACGAGCGCGACGATGTTGCCGACGGGCGCGAAGTTCTCGGTGTTGTTCTCGAACACCTGGTTGTCGAAGACGCGCGTGATCGCGCCGTTCTCGACCTCGAGGCCGGGCAGGTTGAACACCAGGATGCCGCCGGTGTTGGTGGTCGCGATGTTCTGCGTGACGTCCGCATTGGTCGAGTTCTCGATCTCGATGCCGGCGACGTTGAGCTCGGCGCGGTTGCCCTTCACGAGGATGTTGTCGGACTGGCCGACGTAGATGCCGGCATCGGACGCGCCGCGCACGAGGCTGTCGGTGATGACCACGTTCTTGCACTGCACGGGATAGAGGCCGTACGCGCCGTTCGTCTCGTTGGCGCCCGCGGTCCACTCGATGCGAACGCGATCGATCACGATGTTGGTGCCACCGAGGACTTTGAGCGCGTCGCCGCGCGTGTCCTCGATCGCGATGTCACGGATCGCGAAGTCATCGGCGGTCACGAGCAAGCCCTGCGCGCCGTTCTGCTGGCCCTTGAACGTCAGCGTGGTCTCGTTCATGCCCTGGCCGACGATCGTCACGTTGTCGACATCGAGCGACAGGTCGACCTTCAGCGCGAACGTGCCCGCGCCGAACGCGACGGTCCCGCCACTCGGAACCTCGATGAGTGCCTTCTGCACCTCCGTGGCGCTCGCGCCCTCGGACAAACCGATGCACTCACCGGTAACGCCTTCACACGGATCTTCGGATCCGCAGCCACCCGCCAGTAGAACCACCACAGCCAGTCGCGTCGTCGTTGCCATGCGGGCGGAGCACGCCAGAAAGCGGTCTGACCGTCAAGAGAATTGGTCAAACCAGCGCTCCAAGTACGTGGATTGCAACGCTCCATGGGCATGAAGGTCAAGGAGCTGCAGCTCGCACAGCTGGTCGACGAGGCGCCCGAAGGCGACGACTGGTTTCACGAGCAGAAGTTCGACGGCTACCGGATCGTCGCCGAGCTCGAGAACAACGAGGCGCGGCTGCTGAGCCGCCGCTTCAAGGACTGGAGCGCGGAGTTTCCGAGCGTGGTCGATGCGGTGAAGGCGTTGCGGGTCGAGCAGGTCGTGCTCGATGGCGAGGTCGCGGTGGTCGAGCCCGACGGCCGCACCAGCTTTCAGGCGCTGCAGAATGCGTTCGGTCGCCGCGATGCAAACCTCGTCTACTTCGTGTTCGACCTGCTCGAGCTCGACGGCAACGATCTGACAAAGCTGCCGCTCGAGGAGCGCAAGCACCGGCTCGCGGTCCTCGTTCGCGATGTGCCCGGCGTGATCCACTACAGCGATCACGTGATCGGTCACGGCCAGAAGTTCTTCGAGCTCGCGTGCAAGCAGGGCCTCGAGGGAATCATCTCCAAGCGTCGAAACCGGCCGTACATCGGTGGCCGCGGCAAGGGCTGGCTCAAGACGAAGTGCCTGCTACGCCAGGAGCTCGTGATCGGCGGCTTCACCAATCCCGAGGGCTCGCGCGTCGGCATCGGCGCGCTGCTCGTGGGCTATCACGAGCGCGGCAAGCTCCAGTACGCGGGCAAGGTCGGCACCGGCTTCACGCACCAGATGCTGAAGGACCTCGAGCGCACGCTCGCGCCGCTGGAGACCACGACGTGTCCGTTCGATGCCGAGCCGTCACGCGCGTGGACCGGACCCGGTCGTCACTGGGCCTCGCCACGGCTCGTGTGCGAGGTCGCGTTCTCCGAATGGACGAACGACGGGCGGTTGCGCCACCCGTCGTTCAAAGGTCTGCGGGCGGACAAGCCGCCCATCGACGTGGTGCGCGAGCGAGCCGCGCACGTGAACCGTTAGTAGAACGTCGACAGGATGTTCTCGGCGTCGGCCAGGTGCACGTCGGTCATCGTGCGCATGTCGAGGATGAAGTTACCCATCTCGCCGGGGCCGACCACGTCGTAGAGCTGATCGAGGAGCACCTGCGCCGAGGCGTGGTTGATCACCTGGAGCTCGATGTACGTGAAGTCGGGGTCGCCCGAGTTGCGGATCGCAGCGACGTTGTCGCTCGCACTGAACGCGAGCGAATCGGCGGTGTCGCTCGGGAAGTAGCCGACGCCGTAGAAGCGCAGCACACCGTCGAGCTCGATGTTGGCATCCTCGTGGTCGATGATCTCGTCGTTCGCGTACGCGAAGATGTCCGGACCTTCGACGATCTGCGCCGCGATGTCGCCCTCGGCGATCGCGCCGTCGTTCATCGACGCAAGGATCGTGGCCGTGATGCCGATCTGCACCAGGTAGTCGTTACCGATGAGCTCGTTCAGGCTCTGGTCGGCACGCGCGTCACCGAGGGCATGACCATCAGCAACGGTCTCACCGACGGGATCTGTATCGATAATGATCGTTCCATCACCACCACCACCGCCGCCGCAGGCAGGAGCGAGAGCGAGTGCACTAACCGCGAGAAGAGAACGAGTGGGCGACATAAGAATTCCTCCTCCTCGCTTCTTGTGCAGTCGACGTGCCTACCCGCGCTTGAGTGATTTGCAGAGCTGCAGCGGGCCGATGCACCGGACCCACCGATTACCGAGCTGACGAACGACGACCGTCACGCGCTCCGATGCCGCAGCGTGCACGACGATCGTTGTCGCGTAGCCATCAGACAAGCTCTCACGCGACTCGATCGACGCCGTGGTGCGGCGTTCCACTTCAAGGACGTGGCGCAAAGCATCCGGACTCGCGAGCGCCGCGGCAGGCGGCACATCGACGATCGCGAGATCGCTCGGCGTCGCGATGTACCAGCGATCGAGTACGACCTCGTACGCGGTGACCGCATCGACGGGTACGCGCAGGCGCAGCGCAGCGAGCACAGGCGCATGCTGAACGAACCGCTCGGGCGGTTTCCCTTCGCAGGCGGCAGCGAGGATGAGCGCGAGGACGCTAGTCCGCGCCGACACCGATGAGCTCTCGCGCGCAGGCGAGCAGATTGATGTCGGTCGTGCCGGCACCGAGCTCGAGCAGCTTGGCATCGCGGGCCAGCTTCTCGAGGCCGAGCTCCTCCATGTAGCCATAGCCACCATGGATCTGGATCGCCTTGAGCGCGACGTCGACCGCCATCTGCGCGCACATCGCCTTGCTGGCGTTGACGAAGGGCATGTCCTTCACCGCGTTCTGCTGCATCCACGCCGTGCGGTAGACGACGTTCTCGACCGTGCGCAGCTTGATGAACATGTCGGCGATGTGGAGCTGCACCGCCTGGAACGCGCCGATCGGCCGGCCGAACTGCTCGCGCTCGCGCACGTACTGCAGGCTTGCGTCGTAGCAGCGCTCGATGATGCCCCACGCCATCGCCGGAACACCGGAGCGCTCGCTGCCGAGGCTGTCCTTGGTGTCGCTGCGCCCGCCGGGGCCCTTCTCCTTGCCGCCGAGCAGGTGCTCGATACCGAGCCGCACGTCGTCGAAGAACACCTCGCTCGTCGGTGAGTCGCGCATGCCCATCTTCTTGAACGCGGGGCCCACCGTGACGCCGGCCATGCCGCGCTCGACGATGAACGTCGACACGCCACCGTCGTCGGTCTTCGCGTAGACGAGGAAGACATCCGCGCCCGGGCCGTTGGTGATGAACGTCTTGCTGCCCTTGAGCAGGTAGTCGTTACCATCCTTGCGTGCGGTGGTTCGCATCGAGCCGAACGCGTCGGAGCCCGCACCGGGCTCGGTCAGGCACCACGAGCCAATCTGCTTCACGGTCGCGAGGGGCAGGCCCCAGCGCTCGATCTGATCGGGCGTGCCCTTGGCAACGATCGCGCCGCCGGTGAGACCCATCGACACACCGAACCCCATGGCGAAGCCGGGCGAGATCCGCGACAGCTCCTTGATCACGACGTGCATCATCATCGGATTGCCGGCGCCGGCACCAAGCGTCTTCTCCACGTCGTTGGCCGTCGAGGTATCGCCGGCGCGCAGCTTCTCGATCCGCTTCTTGACGCTGGCTCCGAGCATCGCGTCGAAGCCGAACGTCTTGGCCATCTTCTTCATCAGCTCGAACGGCATCTCCTCGCCGTGCTCGAGTGCCGGAATCTTGGGGGCCAGCTGCGACTGGCACCACGACCGGACCATCGTCGCCACCATCTGCGTCTGTTCGTCGAGGCGGAACATCCCGCCATCGTAGTCGAGATCAGAGCGCGTGCATGGCGGAGCAAGCGCCGATCGGGCCCTCCTGGGCGGCAACGTCGACGGGCGTGACCCAGTTTTGACCGTTGCACTGGAACCAGGTGCTTGTCGACGCCGCCTGCACGCAGGTGCGCGCCGGGACGCTGATCCCGAGCGTGGCCGAGCTGCAGTACGCGAACGTGCTGGTGCAGCTCGCGGTCGACGTCGTCGCGACGAAGCCTGCGGAGGTGCACTTGTACATGCCGCGGTCGGTTGCCGACTGCACGCACGTCCCCTCGGCCACATCGCGGTCGAGGGTCGCCGAGCTGCACGTCACGGCGGCGGTGGTGCCTCCCGTACCGCCGGTGCCCGTGCCGCCGGTGGTGCCCGTGCTGCTGCAGGGTCCGAGCGGCGTCGAGGTCGGAACCTCTTCGACCGTCACGATCTTGCGATCGCTCCAGCCCGCACCCGACATGCCGAACAGGTGCTTCGAGGCGAGCGGCGACACGTCGATGATCGGCATCTTCGCCGCGTTCTCGACGCACACATCGGGCCCGTAGTCGTCGGTCTGCAGCACGGCGCACTTGCCGTTCGCGGTGAGCTTGATGCGCGAGCCGCAGCCGTAGCGCTGGCGCGATGCCGCGTACCACGTGGTGCCGTTGGCGTAGCCACCACACGACATCGGTTGGTGATCGCCCGGACCACCGAATGTGGTGATCACGTAGCGACCGTCGGCGGGAATCGTCTTCGCCGCCTGACCGCGGCAACCAGAGAGTCGATAGGTGCTCTCGGCACTCTCGACGCTGGCGCCGGATGTGGCCTCGCTATCCTCGGTGAGGATGTCGACGTCGGCCGTGCACGCGGAGACAACGAGGCAAGCAAGTAGTTGGGCTCTCACAGTGCCCACGGCCCTGTGCACTCGATATGCCGCGGCCTAACCTCGCGTCCTTGCGCGATGCGTGCAGGTCGTTTGTATGACCGCACACAACGATCACAGCTCGCGGCCCGAATGGGATGTCCACCCCGCGGGGGACTCTCCCTGGCCAGCGCACTGGCCACCCGCGAGCGAGTTGCTCAGTGCGCGCCGTGGCTGGGCTTGGTGGACGGAGCGGTGACGGTCGATGCGGTCGGGCTCGAGCCCTTCTGCAGCTCACGCGCAGCATCGGCGTGGTGCTGCAGCGTCGTCTTCTTGCCGCGGATCATGTCGGCGAGCTCGATGTTCTCGCACTTCGCGGCCATCGTATCGACCTTGGACAGCTCCTTCTCGTGACCGTCGACCATCGCGGTGAGGTAGGCCGCGTCGAACTCGACGCCCTTGAGCTTCTTGAGCTTGGCGATCTTCGCCTTGTCTTCCGCCATCTCCTTCTTCTCGACCTCGTCCGCCGGCTTCTTCGCCGGAATGATCTGGCCGTGCTTCTTGGCGAACGCGAGCAGCTCCTTGCTGGACTCGCCGTGATCGGTGACGAGCAGCTTGCCGTGCTCCTTCACGCCGTCGCTCTTGCTCACCTTGAGGGCGTACTTGCCGAGGTCGACCTCCTTCTTGTCGAGCGCGTGATAGTGCGCGAGCACCTGCAGCTCCTCCTTGGTGAGCTTCGCCGGCTTGTCAGGTTTGACGGGCGTCGCGGCAGCCGGTGGCTCGGCCACTTGCTCGGCGTACGCGGCGGGTGCGAGGAGCAGTGCAGCGATCAATGTGATGGTCTTCATGGCCGCCGACGTTTGCAAAGGTAGGACCCGCAGCAACCGCGCTAGAACGTTGTTCTTGCCGTCGATTCGGTGATCGCTGGCTCGGCGCGCATGGGAGCGCGATCACTCAGGTGGCGCAGATCCAATCGCGGGCGATCCGAGACCTACCGAGCGCCGTGTTGCACCGGCCGGGCACGGATCGGCGCCCGACGCGCGTCGGCGCTCGCGTGACATGAAACAGGTTCGCCGATGAGGGAGCTCGACGTGCAACCCCACCGCGCATACGCATTGCAATGATTCCCCCCATGCACGAGATCAGCACCCACCAGCACCATCGTTCGACTAACCAACGACTCACGGAGCGCGACTCCGAGGACGCGCGCAAGAGCCGTGCGGTCGATGAGCGGTGTGCTGCCGTCCGGCGCTGGATCGACGAGGACGACGACTCGGCGTGCCGTGGCATCGACTGAACACGCGGTCTGGCTGTGGCACATACGCTGCAACCCGTAGTGCTGGAGGTACCTCATGGGAACGCTCAGCAAGCGCGGCATTGAAGAGTTCGGGGCTGACGTCAAGGAGCGCGTCGATGATCTGAAGGCCAACGTCGGCAAGAAGCTCGATGACGTTGCCCACCGGATCGAGGTCGCCGATAGCGGCCCGGACGACAAGACGGATCTACCGCATCAGATCGAACGCATCATGAGCGCGCTGTCCTCGGGCACGTGGCTCACCCTCGCAGGTGCATCACTGCTTGGGTCGATCGGGCTCCGGCTGCTCGGCCGCTCGGCGAGTGCCACGTTCGTTGGACAGCTCGCACCGACGTTCCTGATCTGCGGCCTCTACAACAAGCTCACGACCGTGGGCGCCGCGACTGCGCTGCTGTCGTCCCGGCGCTAGCGCTCTCTACCAGCGCTTGAGCCACAAGAAGTCGCCGCCTTGCGAGCGCTCACCGACCGTGGCCTCGAAGATCATGTTCGTGCGCAGCTGATACTCGAACACCGCCTCGCCGGCATTCTCGTCCGCACGCGGCGCCGGGTGCGTGCGCCACACCAGATAGGACTTCTCGGAGAGCTGCACGCCCAACCGGATGGCCTGGCTCGACGACGCGCTGCCCGCCTCGTAGCTGATCGCGTCGAACTTCACCGGCAGGTAGCGGTTGATCTTCCTGCCGATGCGGCCCGACAGGATCGCGAGACCGCCGCTGATCGCGGCCTGGCTCTGCTGCGCCGTCGAGTCCTGGTCGCTCGGCTCGGCGCCCGCGAGGAACGACAGCAGCTGACCTTCTGTGTAGCTGCCCGGGTCGCCGCTGAGGCGCGGAATCGGCTTGCTCGCGCGACCGTGCACGTCGATGGTCAGCGTCATGTTCTTGAAGTCGTGCACGACGCGGACGTCGAGGCGTGGATCGATCGTGCCATCGTCGAAGTCGACCATCGCGCGGTCGATGCGATAGCGGCGACCGAGGATGTCGAGGTTTCCGCGCGTCGTATAGATCTGGCCGCGGACGCCGATGCCGTTTCCGATCTCGACCATCAGATCGCCGCGCGCATACACGCGCACGCGGAAGTCGGTGTCCTCGATGTCGAGGTACGTGTTTCCGATCGCGACCTTCGTGCGCAGCCACGTCCTGGTCGGCGGCTTGCGGACCTTCTTCGCGACGAGATGCTTGTCGATGAAGATCATGTCGGGCGGCGTGCCGGTGGTCAGCAGCTCGTTGCCGAGCTCGGGCGGCACGTAGATCCTCGCCTGGTTGACCGTGAGCTTGCCGGACCACAGCTTGCCCTCCTCCTCCCACGCCCAGTTGCCAGCGACGACCGCATCGATCTGCGGCTGCATCGCGCCGATCGGCGAGATCTTCGTGAGCTTGAGGTCGAGATGAAATCTCTGCGGCAGGCCGCCGACGAGATCGCCGGTGATCTTGCCCTTGACCGCGCCGCCGCCTGCGCCCATTCGGCCCTCGAACGCCGCCACGACCGCCTGGTCCTTGATCTCGAGGTCAAGCGTTGCGCGGCGAAGCGTGCCGAGCACCGGTGACAGCGGCATGCGGCCGTCTTTGATCGAGAGCTTGCCGCGAATGCTGCCGGTCGACGGATCGAGGCCTTTGATCTTGAGCGCGGCGTTGAGCGTGCCGCGCAGACCGCGAATGGGACCGGTGCCGAACGCCGCGAGCGGAGCGAGGTCGAAGTTCGCGGCCTCGATCGACGCGACCACGCCGCGCGGGTCCTTGATGTCCGCCCGCGCGGCGATCTTGAGCAAGCGGTCCTTGCCCTCCTGACCGGTGAGCGTCAAATCGACGTGGCCGCGGCTGTAGCGCGCGTCGAGGACGAGACTCTCGAGCGTCGGCGGTTTCTTGTTCGTCACGCTCGACGTCTTCATCGCGAGCCCCTTCGCCGCGATCAGCGCCCTCACGGTGGGGTCGGCGATCGTGCCGCCGACCGTGACGGTGCCGCCGAACGTGCCGGCGAGCACGTCGGTCTGCCCGAAGACCCCGAGCAGTTCGCGCGCTGCGATCTCTGGAATCGTCAGCGTTGCCTCGATCGGAGCGGGCGGTGCGTTGGGCGCGAGGGCTTGCGCGATCGTCTGCGGCGTCTTGGCGGCGACGGTGACCGAGAACTTGCCGGACTGCGCGAGGATGTCAGCGCGCGTGCCGGTCGAGTCGGAGACTGCTTCGAGGTGGATGTCGATCGGCGAGGTCACGCGGCCGCCCTTGAGCCCCTTCACGTCGGCGACGACCGTGGCACCGGTCGCACCGGGCTGCACGATGATGGTCGCCGAGACATCGGCCTCGTAGGGAGCGGTCACGCCGAACCGGGCGAACAGCGCCGGATCGACGTGGACCGCGGTCTTGATCGTCGCAGCGTTGAGCGCGCCGCGGCCAAGGAGCTTCCATGCACCGGGATCGAACGGACGAGCAGGCAGCACGACGCTCGCGTCGATCGTGGTGGGCGCGATGCCGGGCGTCGTCGCGATGGCGTGCAGCTCGATCGAGCCGCTCGCGCCCGACGCGAAGCTCACGTCGACGTCGACGACGCCGACCTTGGTCACGATACCGCGAACTTTCAGGTCGCCGTGGGCTTCGGTGCCGCCGAGCGTGATCGCGCCATCCGCGGTACCTGTCGCGCCGAGCGGCGCCGCGTCGATGTGATCGAACGTGAGCGTCACGTGATCGATCGCCGTGCGCGGCAGGCTGCGCCATGCAACGGGGTCGGTGAGGTCGCGCGGAGCGGTGACCACAGCGGCAACGGTCGCCTTGCCGAGCTGCTTGTTCGACACGGTGCCGCCGAGCGTGACCTTGCGGCCGTCGAGCGCGACATCGATCGTCGCGTCGACGACCGGACGACCGGGCATCGCGATCCGGTGTCCGCGCACGCTCACGGTGCCACCCCACTGACCGCCCCGCCGCCGGACGTCGAGGTCGGCATCCGCGGTACCGCCGAGCGTGGGATCCGCGATCGCGAGCGCGACGCCGCGTGCCGCGACCTTTGCACTCAGCGAGCTGTCGAGCCGGCCGATGCGCGCGCTCGCGGTGATCTTGCTGGTGCCGGTGCCGGTCTGGATCTCGTCGACGATGAATTCGGACGCGGTGATCGCGACGCTGCCTCCGCTGCCGGTCCACAGCGCGCCGTCCTGCGTCTTCACGGTGTGATCGCCGAGCGTGATCATGATGTCTTGACCCACGATGTTCACGTCGGCCTCGAGGTTCGCGCTCGGAATGCGCGTCGCTCCGCTGGAGATGTTCGTCGCGTGGATGGCGAGCGAAGCGTGCTGCTTCTCCGGCGAGAGCTCGGCCTTGACCCGGACGCTGACGCGCCCAGCGCCCGCGCTTTCCGTACGGATGCCGGCGGCGACGAGCGTGCCGCGCAGGTCGATCGACGGCTCGCCGGTCAGCGTGCCGCGCGCCGAGAACGACGCGTCGGTGCGCCCGAGCACGAAGGGCGCATCGACGCCGCGCGCGTGGACCATGAGATCGGAGCTGTCGAGGACCCAGCGATCCTCGCGTTGCACGACGTAGCCGTAGACGCTGAGGGTGCCCAGCGGGATGGTGGCGGAGGCGACCAGCTCGGTGCTCGTGCGCCAGGTATCGAATGCGAGCGTGGTCGTGCCCGCCATGCCGGCGGCCTCGCCGATGATCGTGGCGATCCCGCGTGCGCGGCCGAGGCTCGCGTTGACCGCCGTGACCACGGTGCCGCTGCCGGCCACCTTGCCCATCGTGACCACCGCGAGGTCGGGCGCCTCTGCGATCACGATGCCGCGTGCGGTGAGGCCGACGAGATCGGTGACCAGCTCGCCGCTGACGCGCGCGCTGCCCGAGGTCGCGATCAGCGAGACCGAGCCGCCGGGCCGGCCCGATGCGACGAGCGTGATGTCGCCGGGAATGTCGGAGAACCCAGCGAGCTCGCGCACGAGCGCGGCGGGCACAAACGCGGACACCGCGCCCACGACCGTGTAGTCGCCGATCTCGATCCCGGTGGCGAGCACCCGCGCATCGCCGAGGGACGCGCTGGCGACCTGGATCTTCACGGTGTCGCCGATGCTGGCGAGGGCGTGCGCGTGGATCGCCTTGCCACGCCAGCGGCCCTCGATGGTCGCAGAGGCGCTCACCGATGCGTTCGGGGGAACGTTCGCCGCTGCGTGCACCACGATCTGATCGATGATCTCGAGGCCGGTCGCGGTCTCGAACGAGACCTGCGCGTCGGTGATCGTGACCTTCGGCAGCTCGACCGTGAACAGTGACGGCGGCGGTGGCGCCTCACGAGCGTCGATCTCGGTCAGCGGGGGATGCTCGCGGATGAATGCGCGGACCCCCGAGATCGTGAGGTCGTCGATGTGCACGCGCTTGCTGAGGAGAGGAGCCAGCGAGAGTTGAAGACGCACCTCCGCGATCGTGACGAGCGCGGTCTGGTCGAGCTCGTTCAGCGTGACCCCGCGCAACACGATCGTGCCGAACGGGCTGCCGCTCATCGACTCGATCGTCGAGCCGGGAAAGTCTCGCTGCAGCTCGGTCACGATGATCGAGCGGATCTGATCGCGCCCCCAGCCTGTGTGCACGAACACGATGACCGCGCCGATCGCCAGCACCGCGAGCACGAGGAGGCTCAACGAGATCCGCTTGAACCAGCGCAGCGCGGCCCTCGGCTTCTTCACCTTCTTCATCAGAAGGCCTCGCCGATGCTGAGGATGTAGTTGAAGCGCTCGCCCGGCGAGGGCTCGTCACTGCCGGTGCGGTTGAGGCGATAGGCAACCTCGACGCGGAACGGACCGACCGCCGTGTACCAGCGAATGCCGAGCCCGACGGCCCAGTGCAACTGTCCGGGGTCGAGCTCCGCGGGCGTCTCGGTGACATCGCCACCGTCGACGAACGTGACGGCGCCGAACTTCTCTCCCCACAGGCGGAACGGCACGCGCAGCTCGAGCGAGGTGTCCATCGAAGCCGCGCCGCCGATCACGACGCTGATCGGGTTGCCGTTGTCATCGACGCTGCGTGCCAGCGGTGAAAGCCGGCGTTCTGCGAAGCCGCGCTGGCTCGACGCGCCGCCACCGTAGTAGCGCTCGGGCGGGGGCACGTCGCCCCGGATCAGGCCAACGCGTGCGCGTGCTGCGACGACGACGCGGCCCAGCGGGAAGTAGCCGCGAATGTCGGGCGTGATCTGGAGATACTCGAACGTCCCGCCCGCGATCGCGGTGCCTTCGGCGATGCGGAGCTCACCATAGCCACCGAAGGTGGGCGAGATGGGGTCATCGCGGTAATCGACCGTGATGCTCTGCGTGAACGCGCCGACGCGCGCGAACCGATCGATGCCGATCCGTGCCGCGGTGGCGTCATCGACAGCCGGGTGGATGTCTTCGAACCGGTAGGCGCCGAGCTGCCAGCCCACCCGCGTGGTGAGTCGACGCAAGAACAGTGGGAGCGCGAGACCGAATCGGAGCCGAGCGCCTTCCATGGTGTACGCCTCGAGCTGGAGGTAGTCGAGGCCACCTTCGAGCTCGCCGTTGAGACCACGCACGAACAGATCCTGTTGCTTCGCCGAACCGATGAGGCGCAGCCGTGGGTTGATGTCGCAGGTCCACACCTCGTAACCGGTGCAATTGTCGCGCGTTGCACTGAGGGCCGGGCGGAATTCGACGCCGAGCAGCGACAGCGGGGTCGGCCACCCAGCATGGGTGAGCGAGAACCGCAGGCGGGCCTGGTAGTTCAACGTGTCGACCCCGGCGCCACCACCGGCGCGCAGCTCCCAGCGCCTGGCGACCGTGACGCTGATCTTGACCGGGACCACAGCGGCGAGGTTCGCGCGGTCGACATCGACGCGCACCGAGCTGAACCTGCCGATCCCGTAGATGGCCTGCTGGGTTTCCGCGACCTTCTGCGTCGAATAGGTGGCGCCGTCGAGGTTCGCGCGTTGCCGCACGGCATCGGCGAGCGCGCCGGTGACGCCGACGACTTCGACTGCGCCGAACTGGACGCGCGGTCCGAGATCGAACGAGTAGCGCAGGATCGCGTGGTTGTTCGCGCGATCGGCTAGCACCGTGGCGTCGAGCTCCGCGTGTGCGTAGCCCGCATTCTCGACCAAGCCGACCAGCGGCACCTTGGCCTGTTCGTACTTGAGGTAGTCGAACGGCGCGTTGTCCTCGATGTCGACCAGCTTGCGCGCGTCGTCGAGCGAGACCTCGGGTGGCAGGCCCGTGATCTCGACGGTCGACCTCGCCTGCGGCCCCTCTGTGACCTTGAACGTCAGCGTCGCCGCGGGACCCTTGAGCGTGACCTTGGGCTCGACCACGACCGAGAGATAGCCTTGCCGCTGATACGCGCCTTCGATGCGGGTGAGATCGAGGCTCAGCTGGTACTCGTCGAGGCTGCGGCCGCCTTGCTGTGCGCGATACAACGCGAGGCCGCGGATCAGTGTCTTGTCCGAGATGGCCTTGTTGCCCTCGATCTCGATCTTTGCCAGGTACTCCTCGCCCGGCCGGCGAGCGCGCGTCGGCCCCGAGCCACAGGCGACGACGGCCACGATCACCAGAGCAGCGGCCAGGCGCGACATCAGCCGGACCGACGGTACTCGATCGTGATAGTACGCGGCCATGTCCGTAACGAAGACGATGTTGGCCGCGCTCATCTTCACCGTTACTGCCGCCCATCCGGCAGTGGCAAAAGGCCTCACCGTCGACGATATGCTGGCCATGCAAAGGGTCAGCGACCCTCAGGTGTCGCCCGACGGCAAGTGGGTCGCGTTCAGCGTCCGCGAGACCGACCTCGACGCGAACCGGGGGCGCTTCGATATCTGGGTGGCCGCAGTCGATGGCAGCACGGCCGCGTCGCGGCTGACGAGCCATCCCGATGCCGACAACGAGGCCCGGTGGTCCGCCGACGGCAAGTGGCTCTACTTCATGTCGACCCGCTCGGGCAGCTCGCAGGTGTGGCGCATCAAGCCCGCCGGCGGCGAGGCCGAGCAGGTCACCAAGCTCGACGCCGACATCAACGGCTTCAAGCTGGTGCCAGACGGCAAGCGCCTCGTGCTCGCGATCGATGTGTGGCCCGACGCGAAGACGCTCGCCGACTCCCTGAAGAAGGATGCAGCGCAGGCCAAGAAGAAGTCGAAGGCGCACGTCTACGACCAGCTGATGTTCCGCCACTGGGATCAGTGGGAGGACGGCAAGTACAGCCATCTGTTCGTGTGGGCCGGTGACAACGACGTGCGCGATCTGACGCCGGGCCTCGCGACCGACACGCCGATCCATCCGTTTGGTGGCATGGAGCAAGTCACCGTGTCGCCCGATGGCAAGTGGGCGGCGTACGTGGCGCGCGTCGGTGGCAAGGAGATCGCGTGGACCACGAACACCGATGTGTTCCTCGTGTCGACCGATGGCAAGGGCGCCAAGGCGCTCGACATCACCGCCGACAACAAGGCGTACGACTTCGATCCGGTGTTCTCGCCCGACGGCAAGACGATCGCGCTGCTCGCGATGAAGCGCCCGGGCTTCGAGGCCGATCGCCAGCGCATCACGCTCTACGATGTCGCGTCGAAGACGACCAAGGTCATCGCTGATAACTGGGACCGCTCGGCGAACGCGATCACGTGGAGCAAGGACGGCAAGACGATCTACACCTACGCCGACAACCTCGGCAATCAGTCGATCTTCGCGGTCGACGTCGCGACGGGCACCACGAAGGTCCTCGCGGAGAAGGGCTCGAACAACTCGGTCGCCATCGCGGGCGACCGTCTCGTGTTCGCGAAGGACACGCTGAAGATGCCGGTCGAGCTGTTCACGATGAAGCCGGACGGCACCGACACCAAGCAGCTGACCAGCTTCAACAAGGAGCGCGTCGCCAAGATCTCGTGGGGCGATTACGAGCAGTTTTCGTTCAAGGGTGCCAAGGGCGACACCGTGATGGGCTACGTGATGAAGCCGGCCAACCACAAGGGCGGCAAGGTTCCCGTGGCGTTCATCATCCACGGTGGTCCGCAGGGCAGCTTTGGCGATCACTTCCATTACCGCTGGAACCCGCAGGCCTACGCGGGCCACGGCTACGGTGCGGTGTTCATCGACTTCCACGGCTCGACCGGCTACGGCCAGGCGTTCACCGATTCGATCAGCGGGGACTGGGGCGGCGCGCCTTATGAAGACCTGATGACCGGGCTCGATGCGGCGCTCGCGAAGTACACCTGGCTCGATGGCAACCGGGTCGCCGCGCTCGGCGCGTCGTACGGCGGCTTCATGATCAACTGGATCAACGGGCACACCGATCGCTTCAAGGCGCTCGTCTGCCACGACGGCATCTTCGATACCCGGTTCGCCTACTACGACACCGAAGAGGTGTGGTTCCCGGAGTGGGAGCACCGCGCCACCCCGTTCGAGAAGCCGGAGGAGTACACCAAGGTCAGCCCCGTCGAGTTCGTGAAGAACTGGAAGACACCGACCCTGGTGATCCATGGCGGCCTCGACTTCCGGATCCCGGATACCCACGGCATGGCGGCCTTCACCGCCCTCCAGCGCAAGAAGATCCCGAGCAGGTTCCTGCACTTCCCCGACGAGAACCACTGGGTCCTCAAGCCGCAGAACTCGAAGCTCTGGCACGAGGAAGTGCTGGCCTGGCTCGACCGGTTCACGAAGAAGTAAGGCCTACACGTCGCGGGGTTGGCTCGCGGGGTATCGCGATACCCGGAGAGCTTCTGAATACCCAGGCCGTGATCGGCGCCTCGAACAAAGGGGTCGCGGAGTTAGCTCACGAGATCGTTCACCTGCGAGTTGGAACGAGAGCCGCAATACGTCTTGTCACCATGATGAACAAGCTCGCTGCTCTCCTCCTCGCTGTTTCCGCTGCTGGCTGCACCACCGAGAATGACGGCGCGCTGCAGATCTCCGGTCAGCTCACCGACGCTTCGCGCGTCACCCACGTCATCGCGTCCAACCCGACGACGGGTGAGCGCATCGTGGTCGACCTCAAGTCCGACGGCGAGATCGACGGTCGCTTCAGCATCTCGGTGCCGAGCGGCTCGGGTGCATGGATCGTGACGTTCGCCGATGCCGACCAGAAGGGCGCAGCGATGCGCGTCGCGACGCTGCAGACGGCGGGCCTCGACGCGTTCTCGAGCAAGGACGGCGGCGCGCTCGACTTCGGCAAGGTGTCGTTCAGCGGTCGCTACGCACACGGCACGATGACGTGGAACCGCCTCACCGAGGCGTTCGGCGAGAGCCAGTCGACGCTGACCCAGCGCGCGAAGACCGACGACCTCGGCCTGCGCTACTCGAACCCCGACATCGACGCGAACGGCGTCATCGACGCGCTCGAGAATCACGCGTACCGCCTCGACATCAACGGTAGCTTCAGCCTCCAGACCGACGGTCGTGACTCCGTGATCGCCGACCTCGTCCAGGGCATGCGCGCCCCGTCGCTGCGCTACGTCGGCACGACCATCCAGGCGGAAGTCCCCGATGACATGGGCATGAACATGCTCACCGGCACGCTGCAGTTCGAGCAGCCGTTCTACGGCACCGCGCTCGGTACCAACACCCCGATGGTTCAGGCCGGCGTGCGCATCGGTCAGCCCCACGTCAAGTTCGGCGAGCTCTTCGGCGCCAAGCAGCTCGGCGTCGTCGCCACGGGCCTGCGCAATGCGCCGACCGGCACCTTCAAGTTCGGCTTCGACAATGGCCAGCTGACCTTCACTGACGTCAACACCCCGACCATCGACGTGCTCTCGGCCGGTGCCGACTACGCGGTCCCGTTCGTCCGCATCCGCGCGACCAACGCCGCGTGCGTCACCGACTGCGACATCAGCTCGATCGACATCGAGTGGATGAGCCAGACCAGCAAAGGTTGGCGCCAGGTTGCCGGCCCGAGCGACGCGCACCTCGACATCCTCGCTGGCATGGGCAGCAAGCGCGTCTACCTCGCTGCGAACCTGACCGATGGCGCGACCTCGCAGACGTGGTCGGAGATGCCCGTCGCCAACACCGGTATCGTTCGTAACGAGCTCTCGTACATCACGACCTCGAAGCTCTGCTACCTCGCGGTTAGCTACACCTCGGAGCTCGGCATGAAGATGACCAGCCAGGTGAAGAACCCGAGCTGCTTTTAACTCGCACCTCTCGGGCCGCTCGACCTGAACCGCCGCTGATGCCCTCAGCGGCGTTCGGCGTTTTCGGAGCGACGACGGCGCACGTTGCCGGATGCCGCTCCTCCGGGGAACCTTCGACAGGAGGACCCTATGGGACATCGTCTGGATATCGGTGACGTGATCGATATGCTCGAGGAGTCGGCGATGATGCGCCGGCCCGTCGAGGTGCAACTACAAGACGGGCGGGTGTTCGAGGATCGCGTGCGGGAGATCGTGAAGTGGGAGGGGGAAGACCACGTGGTGTTCAAGGATCACGAGCTCACGCCGCTGAACCGCATCAGCGGCGTGCGTCGCGGGCGGCCGCCCGAGCTGACGTACGCGGGCAAGCGCTAGGGGAGCGCGGCTCCGCATCGCGACGCGCGGAACCAGCTGCTCGTGGGCGTGACCGGGTCGGGCGGAGCCAGCCCACGCGCGACCGGGTCCGCGGCCGGAGCCCACACGCGGCCACGCCGACCGCTTTGAGAGAGAACGATCCGATGGCGAGGTCGTCGCGGAGCCACAGGCGATGGCACTTCGAGCCGTGCAGACGGTGGCCGGAGAACCAGAGCTCGCGATCGCCCACGTGGACGCAGAGCTCTTGTCCATGGGGTGCTCGCGCGTCTCGGCTACGTGGCACTTCTTGGTCGGCGTGCGTGCTCGGGCGAAAGCTTCACGCGGCAGCGGGACGAACGCGCCCGAGCAAGTCGCGCGCTGCCGAGAGTGACAGCGGCCGGCAGGAAGCGCGCTGGCTGCGCGAGGCCGATCGGCACCAGGTCTGGCGCAAGCTCGGCTTCTCGACTGCGCTCGAGTATCTCGAAGACGTGTTCGGCTACGCACCCCGCACCGCAATGGAGCGAATGCGTGTCGCCAACGAGCTCGGTAAGCTGCCGCAGCTGGAGGCCGAGCTAGCGAGCGGGGCTGTGCCGTACTCGGCTGCGAAGGAGCTCTCGCGCGTGATGACGCCCGAGACGGAGGCGGAGTGGCTCGCCGGCGCTCGCGGCAAGAATCTTCGAGACATCGAGGAGATGGTCGCAGGACGCAAGAAGGGCGACAGCCCCGATGCTCCCCCGGACCCAGACCTCATCGTGCACGACGTGCGGCTGAAACTGCCAGGGCGTTGTGGGAGCAGATGCGGGCCGCTCTCGAGACGGAGTGCGATGGCCACCTCGAAGACGACGCGCTCGTGGAAATGGTGACTCGCCGGGTTCTCGGTGGGGATGCCTCGCCCAGTGACAAGCCGTCCCGGCCCGCGCATCGCATCGTCGTTCACAAGTGCGACGACTGCGGTCGCGCGTGGCAAGAAGGTCGAGGCAGGTGGATCGAGCTGTCCGAGTGCGACCGCACCCTCGCTGAGTGCGACGCGATGATCGTCCACGAGAACGACCAAGCCGCGGGCGACCATAGCAAGCCGGCCAGGGCGACCTCGGACATTCCGGAGAGGACGCGCAACCGCGTGTGGGCGCGCGACAAGGGACGCTGCTGCGTACCGGGTTGTCGCGCCACGCGGCACATCGACTTTCATCACCTCATTCCGCGTGCAGTCGGCGGCACGCACGACGAATGGAACCTGTCGCTGACCTGTTCCGGTCATCACCAGTTGTCTCATCACGGCGAGATGTCGATCACGGGCCGTGCGCCCGACGCCCTGGTGATCACCCGTGACGGCAAGTGCCTCGTCGATCCGCGCTGCACCGAGACGCTGTCCGTCGACGCGTTGTGGTCGTCGACCGTGTCACCGATCACTTCACCGATCACTCGAAGCCGGTTCGCGGATGTGGCGAAGCTCGAGCATGCAAGACAGGCGCTGCGTCAGCTGGGCATGTCGGCCCGCGCCGCTCGGGCGGCACTCGAGCAAGCGAGCGCCCACGTGGACGCCAACGCCGACGTCGCGAAGCTCGTGCAAACCGCGTTCGAGCTGAGCCGACCGCAGCCGGCGGTCACCGAAACAGCGACTCGTGAAGCAGTAAGCGACGAGCGCAGTGAACGCAGCCAGCGTCCACGTGGGCACCGCCGATTTGGCGACGCTGATCAAGGAGGCGCTGCAACGAACCGGGTCGTAGCGAGGACTAAAGGACCCATGGAGGAGAGCTCTGCGCCCACGTGGGGGGGCTAGCCACCAGCGCAGTGAACGTGACCTGCGCCCACGTGGCGACGCTGATCAAGGAGGCGCTGCTCGTAGCCAAGACTTGCGAGGACCCGATGGAGAAGAGCACTGCGTCCACGTGGGCGGTCGCGGTCTGGTCTGCCCCACACGCCGCGGATCGCGCACCACACAGGCGCTCGTACAGCTCGGCACCCACGTTCGATTGCCACCAGCGCAGTGAACGCTGCCTGCGTCCCCGTGGGCATGGGCGATCTGGCGACGCTGATCAACGAGGCGCTGCAACGAACCGACGCGTAGCCGAGACGTACTAGGACCCATGGATAAGAACTTCTGCGGCCACGTGGGCGGTCGCGCGATCTGGTTCTCGCGCCACCGGTCTGCACGGCTGGAAATGCCATTCCCATGGCTCCGCGACGACAAGTCAGATGATCGGGTCCACTCCGCCGATCGCGCACCACTGGCGCGCGCGTTCTGCACTGACGCCTCGCGACCTCGAACCTTTGAAAACCGACCGGGAGGATCGCTTCCGCTGACCGCAGTCACTCTCGGCAGCGCGCGACTTGCTCGCGCGCGTTCGTCCGAGCAGACGGTGAGACGTGGTAGCTCGGCACCTCGCGCTGGCTCTCGCCGATCGGTGGTGCTCTCTCGGAGCGGTCGTGCGCTGCCGCGTGAAGCTTCTGGCCGCGGCGCGCGCTACACGCGTCGCGTTGGGACACCCGGGCACATGCGGCTATAAGTGAGCACGAGCAGATGAGCAACGCGTCAACACCGGACAGACCGGACTTACTAACCGTTGCCTCCGAGGTGATCGAGGGGAAACGCGACAGTTCAGAGCTCGCGGCTAATGGCATCACGATTGGCGAGCGGACCGAGGGTGAAGCTGCAAAGAAGCTACTCCTCGACGCCTTGGATCGGGAAGAGGCTGCAGATCGGGAGCTCGCAGACCGGCTCCGCGCCGCGGAGTCACTGTGGTCGAGGATGGCGGATCTAGGAGTGGAAGAAGGATCGATGGGGCAGTTCGAGGCAGGCTTTGTCGCAAAGGACCGGAGGACCGCCGAATTGCTCGCGGCAAACTTCGAAGCGCTCGACGAGGGGTGGAAGTCTGCGATCGTGCCGGATACTGCTCACCGGCTATTTCGAGTCACCGTGATCACCCGGGCAGTAGTCCTCGGGCTGGAGGTCGTCGTGGAGCTCACCAAGATCATGGCGGGTGAGGCCCACAACCTCGGTTGTGACTTCGTTGGACTCGAGCCAGCGCCAACGCCCATCGAACGTCCGTGGTGGCGATTCTGGTAAGCGCGCCCGGCAGCGAGCACGCTCGAGGCGGCATTCGCGAAGTGCAAGGAGCTCGCGGGCATCACGAAGCGGTTCACAGTCGACGAAAGCCGTTCCGCGTCGTCGATGACAGGGTGATCACGGATTTCTGATGGTCCGTGGCGGTCGCGATGAGGAGCTGGACGGTATGCGCAGTGCTGTTGGCTGTCGGTTGCGACGACGGCTGGCACGAGGGCGATCCGGTAGATCGCGCGGTCACCAGCTGGCGCACGTTGCCATCGCTCGACGAGTAGCGGCTCGCGTCGTGCTCGAGCCGCGCTTGATGCATCGCGACGACGAAGGCGCGCTCGCGGCCAATTTATCGACGACGTTGGCGGGCCCGACGATCGTGGTGGAGGAGGTGATCGCAAGCCTCGGCGTTGGTGCCACCACGGGCGTGCGCGGCGTCACGCGCACGTGGCTGCTACAGAGCGCGACGGACTACTGGGAGCACACGTTTCCGGCCGAGGCGCCGCTGCGGGCTCCGCTCGTGCGCGGTACGCGGATCGACATCAGCGATGGTCGTGTTCGACCCGCCGATCACCGTGCCGGTCGCGATCGGTGACGCGCTACTCGATCTGCCGGTCAGCGGCGCATCGGACACGCCGCGCGACGTTACGATCCGGCTGCGTACTGACGATGGCGGCGCGATGGAGCTGTTCGGCGGCACTGCGTTTGGCGCCGTCACATGTGTCCGCGGCAACGGAGTCGCGCTCGCCTATGCTGCGGGTACCGGCGCGCTGGTCTCGGTACGCGGGGACGGTGCCGGCGGCTGGCTCGTGCGCGAGTCCATGATGGCCGACATCCAATTCGACCCGCTCTCGATCGATCACCACATCGCGCGGAGACGGGATGCGACGTCGACGGTGACGGTCGGGGCCTCGGCCGTCAGCGCGCTCGCAGGGCGGCCGCGCACCACGCGTTCGAAGCGATCCATGATCGCATCCGGCAAGAAGCGACTGCGCGGCGCGTAGACGTGGCGATCGCCGTGGCGATGCTGCTTCTCGATGAACATGCGCAGCGGTTGCACGAGGTGCAGGTGGTCGCGGGCGCGCGTCATCGCGACGTACAGCAGCCGGCGCTCCTCCTCGATCTGATCCTGTGTGCCAACCGCAAGATCCGAGGGCATGCGCCCATCGATCACGTCGAGCAGGAACACCGCCTTCCACTCCTGGCCCTTCGCCGAGTGGATCGTCGACAGGATCAGCCAATCCTCATCGAGCGACGGTGGGCCTGCGTAGTCACCAGTGGCGCTCGGTGGATCGAGGGTGAGGTCGTCGAGGAAGCCGCCACGCGCGGGATAGGTGCCGGCGATCGACTCGAGCTGTGCGAGGTCGCCGAGGCGGGCCTCTGTGCCATCGTAGCGCTCGACGAGGATCGGCTCGTAGAACGTGCGCACGCGACCGAGCTGTCCGGGCCATGGCGTGGCGGGGTTCGCGAGCTCGACGAGCAGCTCGCACAGCGCGGGCCATGCGTGCCGTGCGGCCTGCGGTGGCTTGAGCGCCGCGAGTGGGAGCAACGACGGCGTGGCGGTGGAGCGAATCGAATCGACGGCGCGCCGGGCGAAGGCCGGACCCACGCCGGGCACGAGCTGTGCGACGCGAAAGCCTGCGATCGGATCGACCGGATTCTCGGCCCAGCGCAGGATCGAGAGCAGATCCTTCACGTGCGCTGCCTCGAGGAACTTGAGGCCACCGTACTTCACGTACGGGATGCGGCGACGGCCGAGCTCGAGCTCGAGCATGTCGAGGTGATGCGACGCGCGCGCGAGGACGGCCTGATCGCGGAGCTGCAAGCCGGCCTCGCGATACGCGAGGACTTTCTCGATCACGTAGTCGACCTCGGCGAGCTCGTCGTCGACGATCGCGAGGATCGGGCGCTCGTGCGAGGGGCGGCTACTGCGCAGATTCTTCTCGTAGCGCCGCGACGCCTGCTCGATCACTGCGTTCGACGCCGCGACGATCGGGACCGTCGAGCGATAGTTGTCCTCGAGTGGGACCACCCGGGCTCGCGTGGTGAACGCCATCGGGAAGTCGAGGATGTTGTGCACGGTCGCGGCGCGAAACGAGTAGATCGCCTGCGCGTCGTCGCCGACCGCGGTCACGCCACGGCCACTCGGCGCGAGCTGCACCACGATCTCGGCCTGCAGCGCATTGGTGTCCTGGTACTCGTCGACGAGCACGTGATCGAAGCGCGAGCGGATCGCACCCGCGGTCTCGGGCGCCGCCATCGCGTGCCACCACCACAGCAACAGGTCGTCGTAGTCGAGCACGTGGCGGGTGAGCTTCTCCTCGACATACGCAGCGAACAGCTGGCGCAGCGCGGCGGCGTGCTCGCGGCACCATGGATACGACTCGGTGAGCACGGTCTCGAGCTGCACGCGTGCGTTGACCGTGCGCGAGTAGATCGAGAGGCACGTGTCCTTCTTGGGAAACCGCCGCTCGCCCTTCGCGAGCCCGCCATCGACGCGCACGAGATCCATGAGATCGGCGGCGTCACCGCGGTCCATCACCGTGAAGGCTGGATCGAGACCGAGCGCGAGTGCGTGCATCCGCAACAGGCGCGATCCGATCGCGTGAAACGTGCCGCCCCACGGGAGGTCGGCCCCCCGGGCGACCACGCGCTGGGCGCGGCGGATCATCTCCTGCGAGGCGCGCCGCGAGAACGTGAGCAGCAGGATGCGGCGGGGGTCGGCACCGTCAATCACGAGCTGCGCGATGCGATGCGCGAGCGTCGTGGTCTTGCCGGTGCCAGCACCGGCGATCACGAGCAGCGGCTCGTCGCCGCGGTGGAGCACGGCGGCTCGTTGCTGGTCGTTGAGGGCGGCGTGGGGGTCTACAACGACGGCGGTGGTCACCTGACCATTTGAACAGTATCCAAGATCGGGTGCAACTTCGTGGAGATCCGGACCTTCAGGCCGGATCTGCTTCGGCGCGGACCTCGAGCCGGAACGCCGTGGACTCCGGGATCGCCTCGCGGATCGAAGCCGCACAGGCGAGCTGGTAGGCATCGGGATCGACGCCCCGCCTGGCCGGACCGAGATCGATCCAGATCTTGATCACGTCGACGTCATCGCCCGAGGGCCGCACCTGCACGTCGACCGGCTTGCCGGGGCCGCCGTCGTACGTGCGGAGAAACGTCTCGATCGCGCGGGCGGTCTCGTTGATCTCCATGCCCCGAGCGTACCGCGGTTCAGAAGTAGAACCGGATACCGATGCCACCATCGAGATCGAGGAAGCGGTGGTCGTTGTCGCCCGGATCGATGAGCGTCGCCTTGAGCGCGATCTCGAAGTAGATCTCGAGCGGCGAGCGCCGAAACTTGAGCGCGACCTGGAACGGCACGCGCACGGCGAGGTGCAGGTCTTGATCGAAGCGGCCCGCATCGTCGAACACCGCGGCGCCGATGCCGACGCGCAGTGGAACGTCGACGCTGTTGCCTCTCGTCACGAGCGGCGTGACCAGGTACGTCACGTGTCCGTACGCGCCGTCGTCGATGCGATTGCGATCATCCCAGTGGCTGTACCAGCCGAGCAGGATGTCGAGGGCCGTGTTCGGTGACAGGCCGAGCTTGAGATCGAGACCGGTCGGCTCACCGACAAACAGACCGACGCCGACCTCCGCCGATGCAGGCGTGGGAGCTGCGAGCGCGAGTGCTGCGAGCAAGACAACGTTGCGCATGGTGTGAATCGTAGCGGCGTACCTGATTCAGATTGCACATCAATCGACTTCGAGTGCAGGACTCGTATGGGCGCTCACGCTCGCTGAAAAAACGACCTTTCAGCACAGCGCGTGTGTGTATAGGGTGCGCCGATGAAGTCGCTGGCACTGTTGTTCTGTGTGTGGGGTGTCGTCGCGATCAGCTGCGGCGGCGATGACGGTGGTGGCAACGGTAACTGCGCGGTGGGATCGCTCGGCTGCGAGTGCACCGGCGGCGGTGCGTGTGATCCCGGTCTCGTGTGCGACTCGACCGATCAGCGCTGCGAGACCGCGGGCGGCTGCGCGTGTGACACGTCAGGCAGCTGCGAGACCGGGTGCGCGTGCGATGCCGATTGCGGTGGCGGCGGCACGTGCTCGTGCGACACGTCGACGGCCTGCGATGCGAGCTGTGACTGCGATGCCGACTGCTTCACCGGTGGCACGATCTGCACGACCGGAACGGCGAATGACTGCCAGAGCGTGAACGAGGATTGGTCGGGTTCTCAGTGCTGCGTCGAGGGTGTAGCGGCGTGTGTCCCGGGTACCGCGAATGATTGCCAGAGCACGAACGAGGACTGGACCGGTACGATGTGCTGCGTCGCGGACGTCAACATCTGCGCAGCGGGTACCGCGAACGATTGCCAGAGCACGAACGAGGACTGGACCGGCAACAAGTGTTGCGTCGGTATGGTGCAGGCGTGTGTCGCGGGCACCGCGAACGACTGCCAGAGCACGAACGAGGACTGGACTGGCTCGCAGTGCTGCGTCGGCGATATCACGATCTGCACGAGCGGAACGGCGAACGACTGCCAGAGCACGAACGAGGACTGGACCGGCGCGCAATGCTGTGTCGGGCTGGTCGCCGCGTGTGTCGACGGCACGTCGAACGATTGCCAGAGCACGAACGAGGACTGGACCGGTACGCAGTGCTGCGTCGAGGGCGCATCGTTGATGTGCGTCGATGGCACGGCGAATGACTGCCAGAGCACGAACGAGGACTGGACCGGCGCGAAGTGTTGCGTCGAGGGTGTCAGTCAGTGTGTCGCCGGCACTGCGAACGACTGCCAGAGCACGAACGAGGACTGGACCGGCTCGCTCTGCTGCAGCTAGGTGAGCGCACGTGCGAGCAGCGGTAGCGCGTCTCCGATTCGCGCATCGACAAGCAGCTGCGCGTGGGGATCGCCGCGCGTCGGGCCGCGGTTGAGGATCGCGACCGGCACGTTGCGCTCGGCGGCGCGTCGCACGAAGCGGTAACCCGAGAACACGGTGAGCGACGAGCCGATCACGAGCAACAGCTCGGCCTGATCGAAGAGGGCCCACGCGGCATCGAGGGTCGCGCGCGGCACGCTGCCGCCGAAGAACACGACGTCGGGCATCAGCGTTCCCTCGCACGCGAGACACGGAACGAACTGGAAGTCGGCGATGAGCCCGTCTGGCAGATCGACATCACCGTCGGGCGCGATGGTCGCCATGCGGGCGCGCGCGGGCCACAGCCCGTTCGTCGCGAGCAGGCGATCCTGCAGCGTGATGCGCGAGGAGATGTCGCCGCACGCGAGGCACTTCACGCGCGCGAGCGCGCCGTGGAGCTCGATGACGTTGGCGCTGCCGGCAGCGGTGTGCAGGCTGTCGACATTCTGCGTGATCAAGCCGGCGATCGCGCCCGCATGCTCGAGTGCAGCGATCGCGCGATGACCGGCATTGGGCTGCGCGGCGGCCAGGCGCGGCCACCCGAGGAGCGAGCGCGCCCAGTAGCGGCGGCGGTTGGCCTCGTGGTCGACGAACTCGCGGTGCTGCAGCGGCGCACGCGGCCGCGGCGGCGTGTCGATGCCGCGATAGTCGGGGATGCCCGACTCGGTCGAGCAACCGGCACCCGTGAGCGCGACCACGCGTCGACCGCGTGCGAGCTCGACGAGCGCGGTGACGTCCATGAAGCTGATTAGCTTACTTCTTGGCGACGGTCGAGCAGAGCGGGCGGACGCCCACATCGATTACGTCGCCCCACGCCCCTGACACGCGATATGGTCGGAACATGGTGCGCCGTGACGACGACGACGGGTCGCAAGACTTGGAGCTGTCACGCTGCGCTTCTCCAGCGGGTGCAAGTCCCGTCCCGGTAAGCATCGGAGCGCCGGGTAGCAGGTCGCCGGAGTCGCGAGAGATCGCGGAGGCCGAAGCGCGACGTCAAGAGCCCGACAACGGGAGGCAAGGACACGGGCCGCAACATGAAGTGAAGCTTGCAGCCTCGACAGATACACAATCGGGAAGCCGAGCCGCTCATGTCACGGCGAAGGCAACATCCTCGACGAGTAAGTCCGAAGCGGTCGACGAGGATTCCCGCGGGGTAGAGAGCGCAGCACGTGTCCACGGAGAAGCACGGAACACGGGAGATCCGTCTGCACAGCCTCAAGTCAGAGGCACGCGACTCGACCAGGCTGATGGCCAAGCGATAGCGGTGCAGCGGAAGTCCGAGAGGATCGTAGTACCTGTGATGACGGCGACGCAGAACGCCGTCGGAGGGAAGGGTCCTTGGGGTGGTCATGACGATGGAAGCCGCAACGACAAGGGCATGGTCGCAACACGTGGTGCAGGCAACCCCTCCCACCGACGACCCAACTCCCCAGGCCCTCACTCATGAAGGTCGACAACGTCACGCGGTTACAACATCGTCTAGGGGCAGCGGCCAAGCGAGACGAGGGAAGACGATTTCACGCGCTGTTTGATCGCATCTGGAGGCGTGACGTCCTCGAGAAGGCGTGGAATCGAGTGAAGCGGAACCAGGGTGCGGCGGGCGTCGATTCCGAGACGATCGCAAGCATCGTGGCGTTAGGCGAGGAGTCGTTCTTGAACGAGCTCTCGAAGACGCTCCGCGCAGGCAAGTACCGACCGCAGGCGGTGCGGCGGCACTGGATCCCGAAAGCAAATGGAGGACGGCGTCCGCTGGGAATTCCGACGGTGCGTGATCGCGTGGTGCAGACGGCGACGAAGCTGGTCCTGGAACCGATCTTCGAGGTCGACTTCAAGGACTGCTCGTATGGGTTTCGGCCCGGTCGCTCCTCGACGCAGGCGCTAGAAGCCATTCGTCTGCGCGGCTCCGGACGCAAAGGTAACTTCGTGTTCGACGCCGACATCCGCGACTTCTTCGGGAGCCTCGACCGCGAGATCCTGATGGAGCGCGTGAAGCGGCGCGTGAGCGATCGTCGGGTGCTGAGCTTGATCTGGAAGTGGCTCGAAGCAGGTGTGATGGAGGACGGTCGTGAGACCAAGTTGCTCAGCGGGACTCCGCAGGGTGGCGTGATCTCGCCGCTGCTGTCGAACATCTACCTGTCGTTTCTCGACGAGCGGTGGACGAAGCAGTGTGCGCAATACGGCACGCTGGTGCGTTACGCCGACGACTGTGCGCCACGACGGCGCGGAAAGGAGACCGCAAGGTCGAATGGAAGCAGCCTTGCTGCATGAGAGATGAGGGCTGGCCCCTCGGGCTCGGGTTGCAGGACCTGGGCTCAAACCACCGGATGCTGCTCCGATCCA
>JBBQFU010000025.1:0-46619 GCA_038322185.1 Haliangiales bacterium | reverse complement strand
CTCGAGCGCGGTCGAGAAGCCGAGCTTGCGCCAGATCCGGTGCCGCTCGGCCTCGCGCAGCCAGCGCGCTTCTTGAGCGTCGAGCGCAGTTCGCTGCTTTGCGATGCGCCGCAGCTCGTGATCGATCGCGCGGTGCGTTTCGACCGCGAGCCCGCCCTGCGCAGTTCCGCGTTTGTCGCCGTGCGCAGTACCGCGTCTGTCGCCGTGCGCAGTACCGCGTCTGTCGCCGTGCTTGTCGCCGTGCTTGTCGCCGTGCTTGTCGCCGTGCTTGTCGCCGTGCTTGTTGCCGTGCTTGTCGCTTTGCACGCCGTGACGCTTGGCAACATGTCCCTCGCGATCCGCCTCGTCCTGCGCCCACGTGGACGCAACTTCCGCTCGTTCATCTCGCACCATGGCAGCTCCGTTCTGCGCGTCGCCCCACCGCGCAGTTATTTCTATCACGCAGTTTTACGAGCGCCTGATTTGCGCTGGGCTGCACGAAATGCGATTCCTCGTCGAGAAATCACCCTGGCATTGATCGCGGCGCTCGTATGCCCAGTGAGCACGTCTGGTGATCGCTCAGAAGCGTCATCGCGATCGCGAACGCTGCTGCGTCGTTCAGGCTGTCAAGAACTTTGTCTCAACTTTCGACTCAGCTATCGCTCCTCATCGCAATGATCGCGCGTCACCGGCGATCGCGCTCTGTGCGAACGCCACACGATCTCGAAAAATTGAAAATCGCCCGGGAGGATCGCAACCGCCGAACGCTGTCACTCTCGGCAGCGCGCGACTTGCTCGCGCGCGTTCGCCCGAGCAGACGGTGAGACGCGGTAGCTCGGCACCGCGCGCTGGCTCTCGTCGATCGAGTGTGCTCTCTCGGAGCGGTGTGGGGGATGCGCGCGAAGCTCGCGCCCGAGGACGTCCTCGTCGCCACCAACCGCATCGACCCCGAGGACCCTATCGAAGTGGCGGACCGCATTCTTCGAGGGTGAACTCACAGATTCTTGGGCGGGCGCACGGTCGATGGCGCCGGCACGCCGAGCCAGCCCGCGACGAGCGGCGCGACATCGGTCATCGTCGTCCGAGCAGCTCGGCACCGCGCGCTGGCTCTCGTCGATCGAGTGTGCTCTCTCGGAGCGGTGTGGGGGATGCGCGCGAAGCTCGCGCCCGAGGACTCCTCGTCGCCACCAACCGCATCGACCCCGAGGACCTGGCGGACCGCATTCTTCGAGGGTGGGCTCACAGATTCTTGGGGACGCGCAGGGTCGCCGGGGCTGGCACCCCGAGCCAGCCCGCGACGAGCGGCGCCACATCGGTCATCGGCATCGTGCCGCTCGGGGCGGTGAGCGGCGCATGGGGCGTGCGCCCAACCGGCATCAGGATCACCGGCACCTTGCGGTCGTACTCGTTGAGCGAGCGGTGACCGGTCGCGCGGCGCTCCTCGTCCTCGTCGATGATCCAGCCAGGCGCGGGCGAGTAGAAGATCTCGCCGGACCGCTGGAGATCGATCCCGAGGCAGATGAGCCGCGCGTCGCCGGTGCGTTGCTCGCAGCCTCCGGCGAATGCCTCGGTCCGATCGACGATGCCGAGCCCCGGGAGCGCACGCAGCGCGAAGATCACCTTGCGGTACGCGGTCTCCAGCTCCTTCTTGTTCGCGGCCATCGCAGCTGCGGTGAAGTAGATGTACGGGAACGAGGCCGACGCGATCCATGTGCCGGTTCCGAGGTTGAGCGAAGCGGCGGTATTGGCGGCACGCATCAGCTGCTCCTGCGTGTAGCGGCTGCCACCGCTGAGCTCGGGCATCGGGCTGCCACCGTGATCACTTGTCGCGACCATCGCCCAGCGTCCTCGTCCGATTCGATCATCGAGCGTGGTGAGAAATGCGTCGAGACGCTCGTCGAGCCGCAGCTCGGCATCCCACGCTTCCCACGATTCGTGGCCCCAGCCATGCGCGATGTAGTCGTGCGCGGACAGGCTCACGATCAACAGATCGGGCGATGTGTCGGCACCGAGTCGCTCGCCTTCGATCGCCGCGGCCGCCATATCGAACACGATGTCGTTGCCGAGCGGCATCGCGAACACCGCGTTGAACGGTTTCTTCGTCGTCGACGGATCGTGCGGGAACGTCGGGCCCAGACCCTTCTCGCCCACCTCGCCGGGTTGCGCGTCGACCGATCCGCTGAGCTGCGCGAGGCGCGCGGGATCGAGCGGTGTCCACGGCGCGAGCCGGACGGGGTTCGCGCCCGTGTAGCTCGTGAACCATGCGGGCGTGGGCTGACCGTGCGTCTTCCACTGGCCGGTGTCGCCTTCGTAGTAGATGGCGAGACCGTGATGGCCAAGCGGCATGCGCGCCGCGCGGACCTTGAGCGCGATCGCGACAGCCTTCGCGCCGGTGTTCGTTGCCGCGATCGAATCACCGAGACCAGCGACACGCAGGTAGCTGCTCGTGATGCTGCCGTCGGCGGCGACCGCGGCCTCGACCAGGCGATTCTCGGTGCGCGACCACCACTTGTTCGACACGATGCCCGTGCGCGCGGGCGGCTCGCCGCTTCCGAGGAGCGCGTGGCCCGCTGCGGTCACGTTGGCCATCGAGGGAAACTCGCCAACGCGCCACTCACCTTCGGACAGGAGACGCGCAAAACCCTTCGGGAGCGAGGGCCGTTTGACCTCGAGCGCCCACTGCGGCCACTGGTCGAATACCAGCATCACGACCAGACGCGGCTGCTTGTCTTCGGCGGTCGGCACGCTGCGCGTCGCCCCGGTCCGGCCGGCGGGCGCGGAGCAGGCGGCGGCAGCGAGCGTGATGGCTAGCCATGCGTGCTTCACGTGCGCAGACCATAGCGCCGCTCACGCCAATGTCGCGCACAGGAACCAGGCGTTCTTCTCGAAGTCCGTGAACGACTCGCAGCCCCGGGAACTGCTTGCGATTCATCATCGTGCTGCACGTCGGGCACTTCACGTACATCTTGCCGCCGGCCGGCAGCGGGCTGTGCGCGCGCCGCGGCAGCGAAGCGAGCACGGCCGCCGCGCGCTTGTTCTCGTGATCCTGCACGACGAGGCCGATCGCGATCGCGTTCTCGTCGAGGAACACGCCCTCGCAGTCGGGACACTCGTGCACGACGACATCCTCGATGCGCCGGCCGACCAGGGCAGTCGTACAACGGGGGCACGCCAGACTCATCGCTTGGATTCTAACGCGATCGGGACGTCGATCGTTTCGGCGATGTAGTGCGGCGCGAGGGCAGTCTCATAGGACGCTCGCGTCGAAGGATAGGTGAGTCAATGCGGCTTTCGGCGCGCGGCCCGGCGAGACTCCAGACCCGAACGGCTCGGTCGGGGATTGTTGGATTATTCCAGCAACCCCGGTCGGGGCTTCCAGCAAGTAGCCGATGTCATGGACGACAGTCGCCCCCTCCGCGAGCTCGATCGAGCCGTCGAGCTCGAGATGCCCATCGACGTCGATCTGATGCGTGCCTGCCTGCAACCCGGTGATGGCGAAGCCGGCTTCGTGAGGCTCGCAGCCCCGAAGCGCTAGCGGAAGTCGCCGTAGAGCTGAAAGCTCGCCCAGTACCAAGGCTGCTCGTACTGCGACGTCGCTCGTTCAGCGACGAATTCCGTACTTCAGCGTGAAGAACGGCTCCATCGCCGCAAGCAGGCCGTCGACATCACCGTGCTCGGGCACCGAGATGCGACAAATCTGCACGTTCCCCCGCTTCTGCGCGTTCTTCACGTCGGCCGAGAGCGCGCCCTGCGTCGACTCCTCGGGGTTGATCACGTAGAAGACGTCGGGGCGGCCGTCGCCCGTCGACTGCCCGTAGCTAACTCGGCTCTTGACGAGCGATGGCGTGTGCTCGAGCAAGAACGCGACGAACTCGTCGACGAGATCAGGGTACGTCGTCGGCGCGGGTGGCAGGTAGAACGAGAGCATGCCGCTCGCGAGGCCGTCTGCGACCTGTGCCTCCGTGATGGCGTACAGCGTGATGTCGTAGCCGCGTTCGGCGAACGCGCAGCGCAGGCCGGCGGCGAGCCGGATCGTGTGGCCGCTGATCGTCGCCATACGAGGCATGAGGTCGCCGAGACTCGAGCTCAGCTCAGCGAGTTGCGACGGGCGCGCGAACGAGTCCGCATCCTGCCGGCGCTCTCTCGCGCGCTTCATGATCGCGAGTGCCGACGGCTCGGCCGCGCAGGCCGCGATGCCTAGCGTGGCCTTTCCCTTCGTGAAGTACTTCGATCCGCTCTTGACGAGAATGAACGGCCAGTCGTGAGCGAACGACTTGGCGAAGATCGGGAAGAGCGGGGCCAGCGTCGTGTCGACGATCACGGGCACTTTCGCTCCATGACGAGTCGCACGCTCGCGCAACGCGCGCATCAACGTCTCGAAGTCGTGCGCCTGAAGCTCGGGGTTCGTCGGCGTCTCGAGGAAGACGCACGCCGGCGCATCTCCAAGCTCGTCGAGGGCGGCGATCACGCGGTCGATCAGCGTCAGCGGACGACCGCTCGCGTCCGCACCGATAACTTGAAGAGGCCGCGGTACGATGCTTCCGTTACGGGCGAGAAGCTCGCTGATCAGCTGCCCTGTGCCACCGTAGCCATTCTGAGCATAGAAGAACGCGACTGGCCTTGGCCCGAGCACGTCCCCGACGGCTGCGAAGACCGCGTCCTCAGCGGCAAGTCCGGTGCAATAGAACGCGCTCTCGACGATCTGCGGAAACAGCCCGCGCAGCTTCGCCGCGCACGTCGCGTCGGTTGCCTCCGCGATCGGCGTTGGACTGATTCCGGCGATGCGCTCGAGCTCCGCGCGCGCATCCGCCGCGAGTAGCGCGGAGACGGTGCGCTTGCGGATGAGCTGGATGGGACCGGGCGCGATGCGCGCGACATCGCGAATCGCGAGCATGCCGCCACCACGTACCGGGAAGCAGACTGCGTCCGCCGCCACGGTCTGTACATCGCCTGCGAACGGCTGGGATGTGACAAACACGGTCAACACCGCCTCGTCGCGCGCCGGCAGCGGATCGCGCCAACTCTCGTGAACCTCGCAACTGCTCGCCCGCAGGGCCGCACGCATCTCGTCGGACACCCGCAGCTTCGCGTCCGAATAGATCCGCACCGGCGCAATCCGCCCGGGTGCCTCGACGACGGCAAGCCACGGCTTCGTCACCGACGCGAAGGAAAAGCAGCGCGCGCTGTTCGTGTGGGATTGCGTGTACAGCTCGAACACGACAGAGAGCGGCTGCCCGAGGCGCGCGTAGTCGAACGGGAGGTTCACCGCCGCGAGCCGCGCGCGGACCTCCTCCGGTGTCGCGCTCTCGTTACGATCGATCTCACCGAGCGCCTGTTCGAATCGCTGCGCGAACGCCTCGGCGGAATCGAATCGCATGAGGTCGTACGTGGTCGCGCGGTGGTCCCAGTCATCTGGAAGCGCGCCCGTGGCAAGCATCCGTGGGAGCGTGCGCACCAACGCCGAGGCAAAGGTCGGGCCGAGGGTGGGCTGGGCCGCGCTAGGACTCGTGGAGCTCATGCCGTAGGACCATAGCGTGCTCGGCCGCGCGCGACTTGCACCGAGCAGCGATACTCGCGGGCCGGCTCACTCACCTTGTTCGGCTGTGTCAGCCGTCTGACTCGTCCGAACCGGATCACCTGAGAAGAGCTGCGAGCAGCTTCAGATCGACTGGTTTCACGAGATGTCCGTCGAAGCCCGCCTCAGCCGTGCGCTTGCGGTCCTCCGCTTGTCCATAGCCGGTCAGCGCAAGGATTGTAATCGCACCGAGATTCTTCGCGCGGATCAAGCGAGCGAGCTCGTAGCCGTCCATCACAGGCAACCCGATATCGAGCACTGCGACGTCGGGCTTGAATTGATCGAAGACGGCCAGCGCGGAGGGACCGTCTTGTGCAGTGCGCGTGACGAAGCCCTGCGTCCGTAGTAGCTCCGCAAGCATCTCGGCCGCATCCTCGTTGTCGTCGACGACGAGCACGCGCTTGGCAGTCGCGTCAGCAGCGCTCGACATCACCTCGGCCTCGACTGCGGTGATCTCGCCGTGAACCGCAGGTAGCGTGACAGAGAACGTCGCGCCGCATCCGACGCCATCGCTGACCGCGGTGACCTCCCCGCCATGAAGGGTGACGAGCCGGTGCACGATCGTCAGCCCCAATCCGAGTCCGCCCTCGGCCCGATCGAGATTCTGGCGTCCTTGCACGAAGAGCTCGAACACGCGGGGAAGTAGCTCCTTCGCGATGCCGACCCCCGTGTCGGTCACTGCCACTGTCACGCGGTCGTCTACAGCGTCCGCAGTTCGCGCTGCAGAGACCTCGATGCGCCCTCCCTCAGGTGTGTACTTGGCCGCGTTCGTCAGCAGATTCGAAAACACCTGTTCGAGTCGCTCGGGATCGGCGTCGAGAAAGATGCGTGCGGGAACATTCGTGACCAACGTATGCCGGCGCTGCTCGAGAAGCGGGCTCGCCATCTCGATCGCGCGCTCGATCACGGTAGCTAGGTCGAGTCGCCGCCTCGATAGCGTCACCTTGCCGGTGGCGATGCGCGAGATGTCGAGCAGGTCGTCCACCAGGCGAACCAGGTGGGTCACCTGACGTTCGATCACCGCGAGCTCTCGCTGCCCGCTAGACACATCCCGAAGTCGCATCAACTGCAACGCGGTCGTGATCGGTGCCAGCGGGTTGCGGAGCTCGTGGCCGAGCATGGCCAGGAACTCATCTTTCATCCGGTTCGCGG
This sequence comes from Haliangiales bacterium, assembly GCA_038322185.1. Lineage (GTDB taxonomy): Bacteria > Myxococcota_A > Polyangia > Haliangiales > Haliangiaceae > JABFXX01. The sequence goes on along the minus strand of JBBQFU010000025.1, from coordinate 39,913 downwards.
CTTCCGCTGCGACGCGGGCGACCTGCTCGCGAGCGAGGGACTCGGAACGCTCGATCTCCGCTCGTTTCCGTTCGCTGATATCGCGGAAGAACACAGCAATGCCACCATCGCGAGATGGGAATGCATCGACTTCCGTCCACAGATCGAGCGGCGCGTAGTACTCCTCGAAGTGAGCATCCACACGCTGTTCCATCACACGGTGGTAGTGGATCCAGTAGAGCGAATCGGGCTTGGCCGTCGCGGGGAAGACATCCCAGAACCGTTTCCCCAGTGAGTCTTGTCGCGGCGTCGCGGAAACGCGCTCCTGGTTTCGATTGACCGTCACGAACCGCCAGTCCTGGTCGAGGAGAAAGAACGCGTCGGCCATCGACTCGAGCGTGTCGTCGAGCACGGAGATCAAACGCTTTTGTTCGTCGATATCGGTGTTGATCCCGATCCAGCGAACGACCTGCCCCTGGTCATTGCGCAGCGGTGTCACGCGCGTCAGAAACCAGCGCATTGCTCCGTCGTGGCGGCGCAGGGGGAATTCCATCTCGAACGGGACACCGGTAGCGATCGAATGCTGCCAGCGCTCCAGGACGCTGGGGAGCAAAGTCGGCTCATGGACGGATTGCCAACCCCAGCCCTCCATATCGGCGGGCGTCTTGCCGGTGTACTCGTACCATCGCGGATTGTAGTACTCGATGAACCCATCTGCTCGCGCGCGCCAAGCGAGCTGCGGCATCCCTTCGATCATTGTCTGGAACTGCCGCTCTGCCTCCGCTGTGCGCGCCACCGAGTCGATGAGCGCTTGCTCGGCGTACTTGCGTGCGGTGATGTCTTGCCAGAACACCATCACGTGGCCATGCGTCGCGTAGATTCGTTGACTCGACCATCGGTTCAGTGGCGCGTAGTGAAACTCCAAGCGCTCGATCGCCGATTTCCCCGACGCCACCCGCACGAAGGCTGCGTGGTAGGGGTGAGTCGCGAGATCGGGAAATGCGTCGAGGTAGTTCCGGCCAATGAGCTCCGAAGAACGCATTCCGACAACTGCCTCACCCGCCGCGTTGATGTAGACGTACGTGCCATCCAACGTGAACACGCTGATCGGGTCTTCCAGAACATCGAACAGTGAGGTGTCGGGCAAGTCTGAGGCTGCAGTCAGCACGCGCGTGAATTCTGGATGCGTCACCGGCGCAAAACAAGCGCCACGGACGCGAGCGAGGACTTACGCTGCGTCGAGACGTAAGCACTGAGGCAGGCGAGAATGGCTTCGGTCACGCATAGCTCGAGTCCCGCCTCCGGTACCGGCGATCACGTCGAGCGCGCCATCGCCGTCGAGGTCGGCGAGCGCCATCGTGGCCCCCCTGCGGACATCGCGTAGGGTACCGCCGGTGCAAACGCACCAGGGCCGACGGCGAGAAACACGTCGACACCCGCGACGCTCCTCAGGTGGAGATGGCCACGACAAGTCGAGCTGGCGCGGGGATCACGGAGGCGATGCCGGGCGAGCAAGCGGATTGCGGCGCGACTGCACGAGGCAACCGATGGGAACACTAGGAGATTCCGAAGCCTCGTGACCTGCAGGGCGCAGCGCCAGCTTCTGTGATGCGGCGATGCACGGACCGGGCTACACAACAGGCTCGCTTTGGACGACTCAAACGATATGGTTCGAGTGCCAGGACTCCTTCCGGCCGCGCGTCGAGCGGCTTTGATCGAGCTGGCGCAGCTGGATAAGTCTGACCTGAGCAGCGCGCTCCGCCGCATCGTCGAAGTCGATGCAATGACCATCGGTGCCGAGCGGGTGAGCTATTGGGATATCGCGCCCGACCATTCCCAGATTGTCTGTCGCACGCTGTTTCTGCGCACGCCGCACTCGTTCGACCAGGGCGCCGTACTCAGAGCTTGCGACTTTCCTGCGTACTTCGAAGCGATGCTCTCGCGCCGTACGATCGTTGCCGACGACGCGTCCACGCATCCGAGCACGGCCGAGTTCGCCGAGGTCTACTTCCGGCCGAACGGCATCACATCGATGCTCGACGTTCCGGTGTGGCGACGCGGTCGGCTCGTCGGGGTCCTCTGCCACGAGCACGTCGGCGTACCGCGCGCCTGGCGGCCCGAGGAGCAGGACTTTGCCCTCGGTGTGGCCAACATGATCTCGGTCGCCCTCGAGGCCACGGCGCATCGCCACGCGGAGGAGGGCTATTCGATGCTCACCCACGCCGTGGAGGACGTGCTGAGGGACTGGAATATCGCCACCGGCGAGGTCCAGTTCAGCGACGCGATCGTGTCTCGCTTCGCTTACTCCCTCGAGAACGTGACGCCGACGATCGGCTGGTGGCTCGACTGCGTCCATCCGCTGGATCGCAATCGTGTGAGCGACGCGGTGCAACGGAAACTCGCGTCGACGGAGACGCACTACACGGACCAGTACCGGTTCGTGTGCGGCGATGCCCGCATCGCGACCGTGATCGACCGCGGCTACATCGCCCGTGACGTGCACGGGTGCCCCACGCGCATGATCGGATCGATGGTCGACATTTCCGAGCGCGTCGTGATGCAGCAGCGACTGGCGGTGAGCGAGCGCTTGGCGTCGCTCGGAGCGCTCGCCGCTGGTGTCGCGCACGAGGTCAACAACCCGCTCACGTACATCATGGCGAACTTGGCGTCTGCGCTCGAGAACGTGCGCAATCCAGAGCTCGATCGCGACGTGCTCTGCGAGATGCTCACCGAGGCCCTCGAGGGTGCGCAGCGGGTTCGTGGCGTGGTTCGGGACCTGCGCGCGCTGTCGCGGCCTCCCGAGGAGAAGATCGAGAGCATCGACGTTCGCGAGGTGATCGAATCGTCGATCAAGGTTGCGCGGAACGAGATCCGACATCGCGCCGAGCTCGTTCGAGATCTAGAGGCAGTGCCCCATGTCGCCGTTGACGCGGACCGGTTGGGCCAGGTGATCCTGAACCTCCTGATCAATGCCGCCCATGCGATCCCCGAGGGCAACATCGATCAGCATCGAATCCGTGTGAGTACGCGCACCGAGAACGACACGGTTGTCATCGAGGTCGCAGACACCGGCCCCGGTGTGCCTGTGGAGCTGCGACGCCGCATCTTCGAGCCATTCTTCACGACGAAGGAGGTGAGCAGCGGCACCGGCCTCGGCCTATCGATCTGCCACTCGATCATCAGTTCACTTGGCGGCGAGATCGAGGCGGCCACTGCGCCTGAAGGTGGTTGCTTGATGCGCGTCGTGCTCCCAGTGGCCACGAGGACCACGATCGATCCGTCGCGCTCGGAGGTGCCGGAGGTGAGCCGGCGCAAGATCCTGCTCGTCGACGATGATGCGGACGTACGGAAAGTGCTGTGCCGCATGCTCGAGCCCATGCACGAGGTAGTGGTCGTCGACAGCGGTCACGCGGCGCTCGAGCACATCCTCGGTGGCGAGACGTTCGACGTGATCCTGTGCGACCTCCGGATGCCACGGATGACCGGCATGGAGCTCTATGACCGGCTACGCGAGATCCTGCCCGCCGAGGCACAGCGCATGATCTTCATGACCGGAGGCGCGTCGAGCGCCCGGGCAACCCGGCTCGTGCAATCGTCCCATCTCATTGTCCTCGACAAGCCTGTCGAACTGACGGCGCTGGCGCGCGCACTCCACTCGATCGCCCCACGCCGCTGAGGATGTAGCGGCCAGCCGGGCTCCGGTCATGAAGCGAGGCCGATCGCATTCTCGTCGAGGAACACGCCCTCCCAGTCGGGACACTCGTGCACGACGACATCCTCGATGCGCCCGCCTACCAGGCAGTCGTACAACGAGGGCACGCCAAGCTCATCGCTTGGATGGTATCGCGATCGGCACCTCGATCGTTTCGGCGATGTAGTGCGAGCCTCGCGCGCGCGCGAGGGCAGTCTCATAGGAGGCTCGCGTCGCCGCGGGTAGCTTCGTCGCGAGGCGCTCGGTGTAGAGGCCCTCGTAGAACGCGTCCGGATGGACCTCGACCGTGATGCGCGCGGCCGTGGCCTGCGCGGTGCGCCCGGCCTTCCACGCCCGCGCGATGGTGGTCGACTCGCCGGGCGGGATCCGCGTGTCACTGGTTTCCTGCCAGCCGTCCTTGTAGAGGACGACGCGACCGATCCGCCGCTCGTCATGCGCCCCTTTGATAGGCGTGCCCTTCGCATCGACGAGCTCGATCCGCCACACCAGTGCCGGCGTCGCGGTGGTCGGCAGGAAATGTCCCGCGCCGATGTTCGCGAGCGTCGCGACCACGGTGACGACATCGTTCGTACGCTTCGCCGTCGCGGTCGCACGAATGCCTTGGCGCACGGTGTCGCGATCGTGAATGCCGAGCCACGTGTGCTCGCGGTTCGGCATGTGGCAGTGCTGGCACTGGATGCCGCGCGCCATGTACGGACCCTCGAGCCACTCCTTGTACGTGTTGAGCAGCGGCTTGCCATTCACGGCGGTACGCGGCGGCAGCTGATGACACGGCATGCAGAAATCACTGCGCTCGTAGATCGCCATCTCGACGAGCGGGTAGCCACTCGCCGGCAACAGCGACGGCGCGCGACGCGGCGGCCCACGCCGAACCCAGTCACGCACGTGACAGCCAGCGCAGGTCACCCCCTCGGCGCGCAGCGCGCTGTCGAATGCTGGGCTGCCCGCCTGCTGCTCGGCGAGCGGCGTGTGACAGCGATTGCACGAGGTGCCTTCCTCGACCGCGTGATCGAGCTCGCGCGCACCGAGCCCCCACACACTCGCGGCCGCATGCACCGAGGTGGTCCACTCGCGGGCCTGCTTCGCGTGACAGCGGGCGCATTGCCGCGAGCTCAGCGAGGCTTGCGCGGGAGCAAGCGTCGCCGGTGGCGTGCCCTGCGGCGCGAGCGGCGTACCGAACACGCGTGCTTCCTCAGCATCGGTACCCGGCCACGTGCCGAGCTCCAGCTTTGCCTTCGCATCGGCGGCGACCGCATCGGCCGAGAGCACGCTGCGATCGCGTGGCGCGGCAGCCTTCGCGTTGAGCGCCACGACGTGATCGGCGAGTGCCCACAGATCCGCCGCGGGCAACGAGTAGCTCGGCATGCCGGTGCCCGTGAGGCCGGTCGTGATCGTCATCGCGATCGCCGCGCGCGCCTCGCTGTTTCGCGGCCGGCGCAGCAGCTGCTTGGTGAGATCGTACGTGCGGGATGCCGCGTTGCCGCGCCCGGCATCGCCGTGACAGCGGTCGCAGCCCTGTTGCGTCCATAGCTCGGCACCGCGCGCTGCGTTGACCGCGGCCGGCGCAGCGGGGAGTGCGACCACCTTGCCGCGCCGGGCAAACTCCGCTGGCGCGAACGCCTTGAGGATCGCGACCAGCTGATCGACCTCGGTGGCAGAAACTATTTGGTCGAAGCCCGGCATCGAGGTCCCCGGCGCGCCATGGCGGATCGCCGCACGCAGGTCATCGTCGGTCGGCGGCTCGCCGACCACGGTGGACCGCCACTTGTACGCTCCCGCCGTGAAGTCTCGTGGTTTCCCGGACGTGAACGGCGCCGCCGGACCTCGACCATCGCCCGACGCACCGTGGCATGACAGGCAGTAGCGATCGTAGGCCATCCAGCCCGCCAGCGTTTGCGGCGCTGTAGGTGCGGCTGCGGCGAGCGACACGCACGCTACAACGGCGAGAACCACCGCGCGCATGCCCGCACTATTGCACGTGCGTGATATGACCTGTTCATGATCCGCACGCAGATCCTCGGGCTCGGCAGTCACGTACCTGAGCGCGTCGTGACGAACGAAGAGCTTCCGTTCCTGAACGATCAGCACGTCCGTCAGGACACGATCCAGACCGAGACGAACGACGCTTGGATCCAGCAGCGCACGGGTATCAAGGAGCGCCGCTACGTCAACAACGACGGCAAGACGGCGACCAGCGATCTCGCGGTCGAGGCGGCGAAGAAGGCGATCGCGGACGCCGGTCTCGAGCCTGGCGACATCGACTGCATCATCCTCGGCACCCTGTCACCGGACTTTCACTTTCCGGGCACCGGCGTGATCGTCCAGAGGAAGCTCGGCATCGGCGACAAGGGCTGCCCGTGCTTCGACATTCGCCAGCAGTGCTCGTCCTTCGTCTACGGCATGCAAATGGCCGACGCGTTCATCCGCACCGGCATGTACAAGCGCATCCTGCTGATCGGCGCGGAGCTGCACAGCCACTCGCTCGACTACACCACGCGCGGCCGCGATGTGATGATTCTGTTCGGCGATGGCGCAGGCGCGCTGGTACTCGGCCCGATGGAGACCGAAGACCCGAAGGCGGGCATCATGTACACGGCCGCACACGCCGACGGTAACGGCGCGAACGACCTGTACCTCAAGATCTACGAGATCAACCGCCTGCCGTACCTCGACTACAACCCGGCCGATCGCACGCAGAACGAGCTGCTGATGTATCCGAAGATGGACGGCAAGCGCGTGTTCCTCAATGCGGTGCGCGGCATGGTGATGTCGACGAACACCGCGCTCCAGAAGACCGGGCTGACGTGGGACGACATCAACTGGTTTGTTCCGCACCAGGCGAATCTGAGGATCAACGAGAAGGTCGCCGAGGTCGCGAAGATCCCTGCTGACAAGGTTCTCAACACGATCCAGTTCTACGGCAACACCACGGCGGCGACGGTGCCGCTCACGATCGACTACTGGCGCCAGCAGGGCAAGGTAAAGAAGGGCGACCGGATCCTGTCGGCCGTATTCGGCTCCGGCTTCACCTGGGGTGCGACGATCTTCACTCTTTGAGTCGGCGAGCCTCGACGACGGCTGGGTGATCGAACCCGCGCCACACGTCGAGTAGCTCCTTGCCGCGCCCGCTCCACACGAGGCAGTCCGGCACCACGATCGCGCGATAGTTCTGGTACACGCGCGGCGCGAGGATCTCCTCGCACGCGACACGCGCACCCGCGTTGTCGCCCTGGAGCTGCAGCACGCGCGCGAGCGCATGCGAGAGCAGCATTCGCATGTCGCCCTTCGACGGCACGTCGAGCGCACGCCTGTAGTGCGCGATCGCAGCGACGAGGTCACCCTTCTTCTCGGCCCACATGCCGAGGCCCCACTCGCGGACCTCGGCCTCCGGATAGCTGCCGTAGACCCCGACGGTGTCGCGGCCATGAATGCCTTCCTGCAGGATCCACGTCGCGGCGCCGAGCGGCGGCATGCGCATGCCGGGACCCGCCGGTTGCGTCTCGTTGGTTTCGAGCTCGGGCCGCCACATCATGAGTGCGAGCGCGCGCTGACGGCTCGGCTTGCCGCGCACGAGGGCGAGGTAGTCGTCGAGCTTGCCGCGGTAGAGCATCATCTCGGCGTACTGCGCGAAGCCGCCCCACTCGCGTAGATCGATCGGCCACAGATCGAACGCGGCCTTGGCGGTCACCGTCGCAACGTCGAGCTTGTGCTCCATCACCTGCGCCTGGGCGAGACAGATATAGAGCTCGGGAATCTTCTCGACGCGATCGAGCGCGGTCCCCGCGATCTCGCCAGCACCCGCGTAGTCGCGGTTTGCGAACGCGATCTTGCAGTCGAGCGCTGCGCCGGCGGCAGCGTCGTTTGCACGCAGCGCCTTTGCAACTCCGTCGAGCTTGCTGGTTTCTCCGCGTGCGAGCCGAAACTCGGTGACGTGATGCAACGCTACCTGCCAGCGCGGATCGAGGAGGAATGCGCGCTCGAGCGTCGCGGCACCGGCCTCGAGCTGCTGGCCATGCCACTGCGCCTCGCCGAGCGCGTAGAGAATCTCGACACGGTTCGGATGCTCGCGATTCTGTGCCTCGAGATATGCGATCGCCTCGGTCTCGCGCCGCGCGGTGATCAGGTCGATGCCATGCGCCAGCGCGCGCTGTGGTGGGCGCAACTTCACGCCGGCGAGTCGCTTGTCGATATCCATCACGAGCCCGCCCTGCCACCAGTCGACGAGGAACTTGTACGTGACCGCATCGGGGTTGCGCGGTTGCTCGGCGAGAAACTCCTCGAGCACGCCCGAGGCCGTCTCGTTCTCGCCGCGTTGCGCGAGCTTGAACGCCTTCGCGAGGCGCGAGTCCTCGGTCTTCGACGGTGACCGCAGCTGCGTGACCGCGAGCACGCCGCCGCCGATCACAGCGAGTGCGGCCGCACCGGCCAGTACCAGCGGCCACCGGCGCGGGCTTACTGGCTTGCGCGCGAGCGATGCGAGGGCATCCTTCGCCGACGCAAACCGCGCATCGGGGTCGGACTGCAGGCAGCAACAGATCACATCGGCGAGCTGCGCGTCGCCACCGCACGCGGTGCGGATCTTGTCGATCGCAGCGGGTCCGGGCGACTCGAATGCGACCATGCGGTTGGCGGTGATCAGCTCGTACAGCGTCGCGCCGAGCGCGTAGAGATCCGTGCGGCCGTCGACGGCGCCGCCGCGTAGCTGCTCGGGCGCCATGTACGCGGGCGTGCCGACGCTCTCGCCGGTGCGGGTGACCTCGACGTCGACGAGCCGCGCGACGCCGAAATCGACCAGCTTCACGTTGCCGGTCTTCATCTCGACGACGTTCGACGGCTTGACGTCGCGATGGATGATGCCCGCGGCGTGCGCGGCATCGAGCGCGGCGAGCACTTGCTCGGCGATCCGGCGCACGTGTTGCGGCGTGAGCGCTCCACGAGCGAGCACGTCGCGCAGCGACTCGCCCTCGACGAGCTCCATCACCAGCCAGCCAGCCTCGGCGTCGACATCGTGGACCACCGCGATGTTTGGATGCAGCAACCGCGCGGCGGCACGGGCTTCGCGCACGAAGCGTTCCTTCTGCTGCGTCTTGTCGGGTCCCTGTAGCTCGCGATCGAGCATCTTGATCGCGACGTCGCGTCCGAGCTTGGTGTCGTGCGCGCGATAGACGCGACCCATGCCGCCCTCGCCGAGGAGCTCCTGGATGTCGTAGCGCTCCGGTGGCTCGGTGAGCTTGCGACGCGCGGCGGATCGCGGAGTCTCCGCGATGGTCGGGTCGTCCACAGGCGGCATCGACGACGATGTTACGTCACGGCGCGGAGGGCGAGACGGTCATTTCGACCTTGTGCTTGGCGGCTGGCATCTGTCCGGTCGGCGCCTTCGCTGCCGCCGTCGGATCGCCGCCGCCGCCGAACGCCACGGCGACCAGCACGATCACTGCGAGTAGTACCGAGCACGCGATCAGGACGTGCTTCGTGATGTTCTCGTGCGACGTCTGGAGCACCGGTGTCGGCTCGGTGCGGCGCCAGCTGGCAGGCGCGACGGGAAATGCCTGCGGCGTGTTCACCCGACCGAGCCCGAACTGCGGAGACGGCTCCGACATTGCGCGCATCGGTTGCGACGGCGGTGGCGGTACCGACAGCTGGAGTGTCGGCATCGGGATGTGCATCTGCTTCGTCGCAAACGAATCCGTGTTCGTCAGGGTGCTGGGCTCGTCGAACATCGCCTGGCGCGGTGTAGTCGGCGGCAGACTCTCGTACGTCGGTGGCTCGTACGTCGGTGGCGCGCTGGTCAGCAGCGAGTCGTCCGCTTCCGAATCGTCGGCCTCGTCGTCGTCGTCGACCTCGTAGTCCTCGACATCCTCGTCGGACAGGTCGCCCTCGGCGGGCAAGATCACCGTGGGCTGACCCGCGAGCACGTGGTCGAACAGCGTCTGACCCTGAGCCTGCGAGTCGTTCCAGATCTTCAGCTCGGGATCGAAGAGCTCCTGCATCATCAAGCGCACTGCGGCGTCGGACTGATCGTAGCGCTGCTCGCGAGCGAGCGCGTCGAGCGCGACCTGCATCTCCTCGGCGGTCTGGTAGCGGTCAGCGACGTTCGCGCTCAGCGCACGGATGATGATCGTATCGAGCCCCTTCGGGCAGTCCGCCCGCACCTGTGAGGGCGGCTGCGGTTTCGAGTTGATGATCATCTGCAGCGTCGCGAGATCGTTCTCGGCCTTGTAGAGCCGGCGCCCGACGAGCAGCTCCCACAGCACGATGCCGAGCGAGAACACATCGCTGCGGCGATCGACATGGGCACCGCGCGCCTGCTCGGGCGACATGTACGAGATCTTTCCCTTGAGCGCGCCGGTTCGCGTCTTCACCGTGCTCGTCGCCGCCTTCGCGACGCCGAAGTCGACGAGCTTCACCGCGCCGTCGTACGACAACAGGATGTTCTGCGGTGACACGTCGCGATGGACGATGTCGAGGAGGCCGTCGTCGTCACCTTTGCGCTCGTGCGCGTAGTGCAGCGCGTTGGCGATGCTGCGGGCGATGAGCACCGCCTGCGCGACGGGAAACGGCTTGTGCATCTTCGCAGAGCGACGCCACACCGTGCGCACGTCCTGGCCGTGCACGAACTCCATCGTGAAGAAGTAGTCGTTGCCCGCCTTGCCCATGTCGTAGACGTGAGCGATGTGCGGGTGCTCCATCTGCGCGACGAGTTTTGCTTCATCGAGGAACAGGCGCACGAACTTCTGATTCGAGGCGTAGTTCGGCAGGATCTTCTTGAGGACGACGAGCTTCGCGAAGCCTTCGGGTCCCACGGTGCGTGCGAGGAATAGCTCCGCCATGCCACCGCGCGCGAGCTTGCGAACGATCTCGTACGAACCGAGACGTGCGCCCTCCGACGCCGTTTCGACCAACCTCCCCACGAGCCTCATTTTAATCCGATGACACGGCGCGTGGCTTCTTCATTCGCCGCCCAGGCCCTGGCAGCTTCTGTTGCCGGCTTACAGCTAACCTCCTGACGGGACACGAGCAATCGGCGGCACACCCGGCGCAACCACATGTAGGCATGCGATTCGCCCGCCTCCTGACCACCGGTATCGCGCTGTCCGACGGCACGTCGCTGTCGATCCCGATGGGCCACAGCCACCACGCGTGGCGCATCAGCGGCCCGCAGATCAACACGCGCGTGATGTTCGACCGTCTCGGTCGAGCGTGCGACCCGCGCGGACTACGACTACTTGCTGAAGACCCTCGACGCGGCGTCGACCTACCTGCGTCGCATTCGCACCGAGTGCACCACCGTCGGTGCCGGCCGCCCGGCCGATGGCTACGGCTACCTTGGCGTGTGCAACGACTCGAACGCAACGATCGAGCACGCGACGCGCGGCACCATCTCGACCTTCCCGCTGATGCGAGCCGCCGAGCTCGACTCGCAGCCCGCGCTCGGTGACGGCCTCGACGCCACGGCTGCCCAAGGATGGCGTATCGCGAACAAGCAGGACGCCCTGCGCCGCGCCCTCGCGATGCAGCCGTTCGCCGCGGACTCGCCGCTCCTCGGCTGGGATCCGGCCCTCGCGGCGCAGCTGGCTCGCGCGAAGTCCGACCTCGAATAGTGCGTGCTACGCTTCTGATGTGGCGATGATCTCGAAAGCTGAACTGCTGAAGCTCGACATCGAGCAGCGGCTCGCGTTGATCGAGGAGATCTGGGACACCATCGCCAGTGATCCGAACGCCAGCCTACCTTTGACCGACGCTGAGCGACTGATGCTCGATTCCAGACTGCGCGAGCATGAGGAGAGTCCGGCCGCAGCGCGTCCGTGGGCCGAAGTACGAGCCGATATCATTCGGCGTCGATGACGCTCGAGCTACGAATCGCACCAGCAGCGACGCGCGACATCGCCGACGCTGACGCGTACTACTCGCAGCACGGACGAGCCGATGCACTTCTCGCCGCGCTTGACGTTGTATTCGAAAATGTCGTGAGTCGGTCGTCGATGTATCCGGTGCTGTACCGCAATGTTCGACGCGCGCTCGTGCGCCGATTATGATCGCGCGGTCGTGCTGGCGGTTCAGCACCAGCGTCGTGATCCAGATTCGCGTCCCTGATCGGTGATTCCAACCGGCGCGTTATTCGGCGGTCAATGCCACGCTTCAGCCATCACGACATCATCCCCGATATCGAGATCCTGTCGCACCAATCGCTCGACGTGGCGCTTCCGCAACTCGATGCGGCGCGCGAACTTCGTCTGCTCGATCTCGCTCGTTCTGCGGGCCATGCGTTCAAGATAGCGCAACCGCGCCCCATCATGCATACGCAACTCCCCGTTGCGCGGGCGCAGATCGAGTCACGAGCGCTTGTACGGTTGGCGAGCAGAAGCATTAAGCTCGCTGCTGATGGGCCTGCTCGGACGCGTGCGGCGCCACTTCGCGCGTCGCGGCGAGTGGTGGTGGGTCCCGGTGTTCTATGCGCTCGCGGTCGCGTGGATCTATCGCGACCTGTGGCACCAGCACACCGCCGCGACGGGCCTGGGCTGGGACACGATCGACACCCACGGGCCGGATCTGGATTTCTTCGCGAGCGAGATTGCCGAGGGGCGGTTCTCGCTGTGGAACCCGTACGACAAGGGCGGGTACCCGGTGTTCTGCGATCCGGTGTTCGATCGTTACTACCCGTTCAACTGGCCGTTCGGCGCGTGGGGCGCGGTGTTCGGCTCGGACTGGTGGCTCGTGCAGATGAAGGTCATGGGCCATCACGTGATGGCCGGTGCGATGATGCATCTGTTCCTGCGCTCGCGCGGGTTGAGCATTCGCGCGGCGCTGCTCGGTGGGATCGCGATCGTCGCGTGCGCGCCACTGCTCACGCACAAGGCGTCAAACATCCTGTGGCCGATGGTGTGGATTCCGCTCGTGTGGGCGGCGCTCGACTTCGCGCTCGCGAAACCGAGCTGGCGCCGCGGCGCTGCCGTCGGTGCCGCGTTGCTGCTGCCGATGACGGCAGGCTCGCCGCCGGGATTGTTCTACGCCGGCCTGGTCATCGCGCCGTACGCGGTGCTGCGCCTGGTGACGACGCTGCGCGCCCCCGAGCGCCGCACACGCGCAGAGCTGTTGCGCCTCGGCGCCGCAGCGGGAACCGCGATCGGGATCGCGCTGCTCGTCGCGGGTGTCACCGTGATCCCGACGGGAGAGCTCGTCGCACTCGGTTCGCGTGATCGGTTCGCACCACCGGGGCCGGGATTCGCGCTCGCGCTGTCGTTGCCGCTGCCCGCCGCCGCGCGTGGCGTGTTCGCTCGTGGCGCGGGGCTGTTCGAGATGTACATGGGCGCGGCGGTCGTGATGCTCGCCGTGTGCGCGATCGTGATGCGACCGCGCTTCGATCGCGGCGCACCCGTCACGCTGTTCGGCACGGCGATCCTCGGCGTGATCCTGGCCGCCGGCGCAACCGCGCTGCTGCTGCCGTGGCTCGTCGATCACGTGCCCGTGTTCGGCATGCTGCGCGTGCCGGGCCGCTACAAGCTGCTCGCCGCGTGGTCGCTCGCCGCGTGCGCAGGATATGGCGTCGCGGCGCTCGAGGCTGCGGAGGGCAGGGTGCGGTGGCGCGCCGTGATCGTCGCCGGCATCGCGGTCGTGCTCGCGGTCGTGTTCGTGACGGGCTGGGGCCATCCACCATCGCCGAAAGTGCGGCCCGCTTGGTGGTCGATCCCGGCGACCGCGATCGCCGGCGTACTCGTGGTGGCGGCGGCGTGGACACCCAGACGGATCGCGCAGGCGTGCCTTGGCTCGCTCACCTTGTGCGCGCTGTTCGAGGCGCCGCTGTTCACGTTCGTGAAGCCCCACGCATTGCCCGCAGCCGAACGGCGGCAGACGCACCACCGCGATGCCGAGATGCTCGCGCGTGTCTACGGCGTGAGCAATCGATGGCGCATCCACGACGAGTTCGTCCTCGGTGAACGTGCTGGAGCGCGCCTTCGCGTGCGCGACTTCCGCGGCTATCCGGCGCTCGATCCCATCAGCCTCAAGCGCTACGTCGAGGTGCTCGACTTCACGAAGAAGAACGCCGCGATCATCACCGACTTCAACGTGCGCTGGGTGTTCGACAAGCCGCACTTTCGCTACGGCAACGCGACCAGCTTCGTCACGATGCCGCACGCCGCATTCGAGAGCCGCGGCGATGCGCTGTGGGAAGCCAAGCATCCCGCGCCGCTCGTGCAGTGGGTCGGCAAGATCGAGGTCGCCCCGCAGCGCAAGGCGCTCGATGCGCTGCGCGCGATCGAGGAGCCCGATGGTGCACGCCGTCGCGCGATCGTCGAGCCGCTGGACGCTGCGCGCATGCGCGACGCTGGCGCGCTCGAAGCAGCCGAGCCCGACTCGCGCGTGGGAACGCTCGTCAGCTACGAGCCCGACGAGATCACGTTCGAGATCGATGCGCCGCGCGCCGGGTTGGTCGTGCTCAACGAGATCATGTTCCCGGGCTGGCAGGTCCTCGTCGATGGCAAGCCAGCGACACCCCTGCGCGCGAACTATCTGCTCCGCGCCGTCGAGGTCGGCCCCGGCAAGCACACGATCACGTGGAGCTTCCAGCCCCGGCTGTGGCGCCCGCTCGTGGCTGGCTATCTGATCGCGCTGATGATCATGCTCGGCGCCGTCGTCGCATCGCGCCTGCGACGAGCAGGCTGAGCACGACCGTGCCCGCCGGCGTTCGGGCCGTGTTGCAGCAGCCGGCCTCGGGCGCGTCTTCGCGGCAGGTCGGCGCGCTGCGCACGACACGGATCTCGTCGGTCGGCACGAGCGCGCGCACGGTGCCGTCATAGGATGCAGCGACGAGCCAGTCGCCACTGACCGCGAGCCCGGCAAGCATCGGCGCGCCGATCGCGGTCTGCCACAGCACGCGGCCGCTGCGCAGCTCGAGCGCGGAGAGCTGCCCGCTCGTATCGGCGGCCCACACGATATCTCCCGTGATCACGGGCGATGCGGCGAACCCGGCCTGCCGTCCACCGCGATAGTGCGTGGTGCGCAGCGGTCCCGGCGTGCCGCTGAACCGCCACAGCTCGGCACCCGTCGCCGCGTCGAGCGCGACGAGATCGCGATACAGCGTGGGCACCACGAGCGTGCCTCTAGCGAGGGCGGGCGTGCCGATCGTGGCGTGACCCCAATCGAAGCCTTCGTCGTCGAGCTTCGCGCGCCAGCGAGGACGACCGGCATGGTCGAGCGCGGTGACCTCGACGGCGCCACTGACGACATAGATCAGATCGTTGTCGATCACGGGCGACGCGTTGATCGCGACCGTCCCGCCGTCGACGATGCTCCACATGCGCTTGCCACGCTCGCGGTCCCACGCGATCACGCCGCCGAACGCGCGATTGAACGTGCCGACGGCCATGCCGTCGTAGACCGCGATCGCCGCGGCGCTCTGGCTGTCCGTGCCCTCGGGAACCGGGTCGTCGGTCCACAGCATGCCGCCCGCGGCGCCGGTGAGCGCGGCGAGTGAACGCTGGTGACCGATCAACACGTCATCGTGGTCTGCTGCGGGTGCGCCGAACAACGCGCCTGCCTGGGGCTCGAGCCCGATCGACAGCTCGTGACGCCAGCGCAGACCGCCGGTCGCGACATCGAGCCCGAGCACCACGCCATCGATGAGCGGTGTCACGACCGTACCGTCGACGACCGCGATGCCACCGCGCAGCGGCTTGGCCGTCGGTACGCGCCAGCGCTGCACGCCGGTCACGAGATCGAGCGCCACGACACCGCCGGTGCTGCCCTCACCGAGGTCGCTGACCGGCACGTATACGGTGCCGTTCGCGATCACCGGCGGTGCAGTGACCACGTGGCCACCAACGGACGCGACCCACCGCGTGACCAGTGGTGGCGCGACCTCGTGCCCGCGTGCGCCGCCGTGAGCCGGGCCGCCACCCAGCTGCGCCCAGTCCTCGCCCGCGGCTGGCGCAGCGGGTGGCGTGCAGACCTGGAACCAGCGCTCGGTCTCGATGCGGCTTCCCGTCGGTGTCGTCGCCGTGACGCGCACGGTATGGGAGCCAGGCGCGAGCACCGGCAGCTCGACCTGATAGGTCCAGCCTCCAACGCCGCGGAGCGCGACCGGCGTGGAGCAATCGACCTGCGCCTCGATGTTGCTCGCGCCGCCGTCGATCTCCGCAGCCACGATGAGCTGACCACCGGTCGGCGGCACGCACGCCTCGGGGCGCGGCGACATGATCGACACGAACGGATCGTCGACGGTGGTCTTGTGATACGAGCCAAGCCGCCCGCCATCGAGCGTCAGCACGCGATAGCCCGCAGGCGTGAAGTCGAGACCGCCCATCAGCATCGGCTGCGTGTTGAGCTCGATGAGGCCGCCGTGATCGACGACGCGGTTGGAGTGCGCGTGACCGGTGAGCACGTAATCGACGCCGAGCTCGCGCAGCGCGTTGGTCACCGACTCGCTCGGCGGTGCATGCGTAAGTGCGACGACCGTCATGCTCGCTGTCACGCGCGACAGCTCCGCTCCGAGATAGAGCCGGATGTCGGCCTCGCTCATCGCCATGTTCCACACCACGAAGTGCGTGTCGCCGATGTCGAAGCTGTAGTTGTCGGGACCGTAGTGCGCGTACCAGGCGGCGCCGCCGTCGTACCAGTCGTGATTGCCCGGCACCGGGACGTACGGCACGCCGAGCCCGTCGAGCGCGGCGTCGACAAGCTGGAACTCGGCGTCGCGGTTGCCTTGCGTGATGTCGCCGAGAATCGTGAAGAAGGCCGGCGCAGGCTCGAGCTGCGTGGCGACGCTCGCTGCGTTTGCGAGGTCGGCGGCGGTGACTTGCTCCTGCGTGTGCGGGATATGCGTGTCTGCCGCGACGACGAACGTCACCGCCCCCCGGGGGCCCGGCGGCAGGCGGCGCAGCGCGATGTCGACGTGATCGGACTTGCTGAGATCGACCCGTGCCCAGGCCGGCCCGGGCGTGAACCCATCGGGGACGCGAACCCACGCGATGGCTCGGGCCCCGCTGGCGATCGTCATCTCGAACTGACCGACGGAATCGGTCGTCGCGAACAGGCCGTACTCGCCGGCTCCGACCGACACGATCGCGTTCGCCACGCCGGGCTCGCCCGCGCTCGGCAGCCCATCTCCGTTCGTGTCGTCGAACACGAGCCCGCGCAGCGTCGCCGCCGATGCGGGGGACGCGATCGCAATTCCGAGGACAACAGCGACGGCGCGCACGGCCATCAGGATGGTGGCATGATGCCGAGCCGAAGTGCTGGGGAGCTTGTCCATCGTCGTGCCTGCCTTCAACGAGGCCGCGTCGATCGAGGAGACCATCGCCGACGCTCTGCGAGTTGGCCCGATGGTTGCCCGCGACCTCGAGGTGCTCGTGTGCAACGACGGGTCGCGCGACGCCACCGGTGAGATCGCCGCGTCGGTTGCCGCCCGGGATTCTCGCGTGCGGGTGCTCGACCGCGACGTCAATCGTGGCATCGAGGCCTCGCTGCGGGCGCTCTATGCGAACGCGCGATGCGAGTGGGTGTTCCTGATGTCGGCCGATCGCCAGTGGCCGATGGACTCGCTCGTCGAGCTCGGGCTCGCCGCCGAGAATGGCGCGGACTTCGTGATCGGCGTGCGGTCGAACAAGCGCGAGGTCTACACACCGTATCGGCAGCTGGTGTCGTGGGGGTACGAGCGGATCGTGCGCGTGCTCGGCGCACCGGGCGGCGATCCAGGATCGATCAAGCTGGCGCGTCGCGAGCTGCTGCACGCCGCGGTGGCTGCGCGGGGTGTGTTCGCAGAAGGCGAGCGAATCGTGCGCGCGGCTCGCGGCGGGGCACGCGTGGTCGAGGTCGCCGTCGAGTTTCAGCGGCGGGGAGCGGGGAAGGCGACCGGTGCGCGCCGCGATGTCGTCACGCGTGCGCTCGTCGATGCGGTGCGCGTGACGGCGTCGCTCACGCTCGGCTGGCCGCGGCCAAAGCTGCCGCGATCGGACGTATGAAGCGCTGGTTCGCGCAGCCCGGTCGCTGGCCGCGGATGCTGATGGCGCTCGCGTGCGCGGTCGTGGTCGTCATGTTCTGGACCAACGACGACAACGCGGGGCAGCCCAATGCCGAGCGCGGTCGCGGTGGCTACCTGCCGATCCTCGATCGCGGCGACGGCCACATGCTGTACCTGATGGCGCGGTCGACGGCGTTCGACCTCGACTGGAAGTTCACCGACGACCTCGCGGCCTTCGGTGATCCGTGGGGCCAGCAGGTGAACCGGACCACGCTGCGCAAGGAGATCCCACATCCGATCGGCCCGCCGCTGATCTGGACGCCGCTGCTGTGGATCGCGCACGCCACGTCCAGGGTCACCAACCTGTTCGGTACCGACATCCCGTCGCACGGCTACAGCGAGTGGCATCAACGCATCGTGTTCTTCTCGAGCGTCGTCGCTGCATTTCTCGCAGTGCTGCTCGGCTTGCGGCTCGCGCGTCGCTACATCGGCGGCACGTGGTCGCCGACTTACGGTGCGATCGCGGTCCTCCTCGGTACGTCGGTCACCTATTACGCGACGCACATGCCGAGCTACGGCCACGCCCTCGATGCCGGCGCGTGTGGCGCCTTCCTCGGCGCGTGGGGTCTCACGCTCGGCCGTACCGACTGGAAGCGGTGGGTGATGCTCGGCACCCTGCTCGGCATCACGATGCTGATCCGCGTGCAGGATCTCGCGCTCGGCATCGTCGTGGCGTTCGAGGTCGCGGTCGCGGTGGTCGTCGAGGCGCGCAAGCGTGACGACGGCTGGCGTGCGCGCACGGGGCGCTGGTTCCTCGGCGGCGCGGTCGTGCTCGGCGTCGCACTGGTCGTGTTCACGCCGCAGCTCTATTACTGGCAGGTGATCTACGGCGACTGGCGCACGTTGCCGCAGGGCTCGCACTACACGCGCCCCGGCTCGCCGATGATCGCCGAGCTGCTCTACTCGGCGCGCAACGGGTGGTTCTCGACGACGCCGATCGCTTACCTCGGCGTGATCGGATTGTTCTGCGTGCCGAAACAGGCGCGCGTCGTCGCGGTCGGCCTCGGACTGGCGCTCGCGATCCAGGTCTATCTCAACTCGACGATCATCGACTACTGGGGCATGGCCTCGTGGGGCCAGCGTCGCTTGTGCAGTGTGACGATCGTCCTCGTGTTCGGGCTCGCCGCCCTATTGTGGCGGTGTGGCCGTGCGGCTGCTCGCCTGCGTCGGGTACCGCGCCCCGTGTGGCACGTGCTCGCGTGCGTCGTGCTGGTGCCGATGATGATGTGGAACCTGTGGCGCATCGACAATCTCTCGGGTGGCGTCGGTGCGCCCGCCGAGCTCGAGCCGACCTGCTGTGAGAAGACGCCGAAGTTCCTGCGCACGACGCTGCAATGGATCTACGACCGCATCGGCAACCCGTTCCAGCTGCCCGCGAGCGCGTGGTTCGCCATCACGCACGGCGTCGAGATCCAGCGCTGGGATCACGCGGTCGGCTACTACGCGCTCGTGCCACCGGCGCAGACGCTACGCGATGGCTCGATGTATCGCGAGGTGGGCGGCTGGCGCATCGGCTATCCGAAGGCGGACCCGTACCTCGTCGGCAACTGGTCGCCTCCACACATGGCGCTCGAGAAGTCGTTTCGCTGGTCGTTGTCGCATCGCGTGACAGCGTTGGTGCCGAATCTGATGCCGCACCCGCAACGCTTCACGCTGTTCCTCGCGCCCGGCGGCTCGCGCCATGTGATCGTGCGCTGGGACGGCCGCATCGTCGTGGAGCAGGAGCTCGATGAGGGCTGGCAGGCGGTCCAGTGGGTGGTGCGTGACATGCCGACCGGCGAGCACGAGCTGTCGATCGATGCGATGCCATTGCCGATGATGCCGCGCGTCGGCTGGCCACAACCGCGCCTACCGGTCGGCGTCGCGATCAATACGCTGCAGGTCCAGCTGGAACGCTGAGTCAGCTACGATGCGGCATGCGCTCTAGTCGGGTCCTCCTCCTGCTGCTGATACTGGTCACGCTCGCCGGCTGCAACAAGTACAACCAGCTCGTCGAGCTCGACGCGGCGTGCGACGAGAAGTGGGCCAACATCGACGCCCAGCTGCAACGGCGCTACGACTTGATTCCGAATCTCGTGAAGGTGGCGAAGGCGACCGCACACCACGAAGAAGAAGTCCTCACGAAGATCACGGAGGCCCGCGCAGCGGCGACGCAGATCAAGATGACGTCCGAAGATCTGACCGACCCGGTGAAGTTCGAAGCGTTCCAGCGTGCTCAGAACGAGCTCAAGGGATCGCTGTCACGGCTTCTCGTGACCCAGGAAGCGTATCCAGACCTCAAGGCGAACCAGGCATACCGCGACTTGACGGTGGCGCTCGAGGGCACCGAGAACCGGCTGCTGCGTGCGCGAGAGGAGTACAACGGCGCGGTCAAGAGCTTCAACGCAGAGCTCCGCAAGGTCGGCGGCTCGACGGTCAACAAGGCAACGGGCAAACCGTTCAAGCCGCGGATCTACTTCAGTGCATCGACCGAGGCCAAGAGCGCCGGCGCACCGCAAGTGGATCTGTGATGGCAACGGCCTCGCCGTTCCGCATCGGCGCGCTGCTACCGACCCTGCTCGCGGTGTGGTGTCTCGCGTCGCCGACGCGGGCCGAAGCGAAGCTGACGCCGCCGAAGCTGGAAGGATTCGTGGTCGACACGTCCGGTACGCTGTCGAGTGCCGCGCGGACCGGTGTCGATCGCGAGCTCGCCGCATTCAAGGCCAACACTGGATGGTCCATCGTCGTATTCGTGACGAAGTCGCTCGATGGCGACTCGATCGAGGATGCGGCCTATCTCGTGTTCAATACGTGGAAGATCGGTGACGCCACCAAGGACAACGGCATCTTGCTGCTCGTCGCACCGACCGAGCATTTGATCCGGATCGAGACCGGCAAGGGCGCGGGCGGCGCCATCACCGATTTGCAGGCCAACGACATCATCCGGAGGATGACGCCGCTCATGGCGGAGTCGCGTGTCGATGTTGCCGTTCAGCTCGCGATCACGGAGCTTCAAGCTCTCGTTCGCAAGGAGGTGGGGAACGACGCACCTACAGCAGCGCCGGTGAAGCGCACGAAGCGGTCGAAGACTATCGGTCTCGTCATCACGTTTTCGATCGTGGGCATCGTGGCGCTCGTACTGCTGCTCACCGCGCGCTCACGCCGTCGTGCGTCTTCGAAGCAACCGGTGACCGCGATGGGAACCGCCAAGCCGAAGCTCACCGGGTTCGAGGTCATCACGGGCATCGCCAAGGTCCTCGCGGCAATCGCAGGCAGGAAAGGCTCGTCGAAGGGAGGCCGGGGCAATGGAAGCGGCGGCGGCCACTCGGGCGGCGGTGGCTCGAGCGGTAGCTACTGACTCGCTGCGCAGCAACAGGATGAGCTAACTCGCGTTCCGCGCGACCGCGCTCACCCGTGTCAGCGCGCCCGCCCATGTGACGGGATCCGTGGGCGCTCGAAGTCCTACACGCAGCGCGGTCGAGTGCATCTATCGCTCTACATTTGCAGCGCTTTTGTCCGCCGTTCTGGAAGGCTCGCGAAAGTTCAAGGTGGCACGAGTCGTGGAGATGTCCGCTGCGGTGTTCACGGCTCTGATCATCCAGGACGACCCCGCTCAGGGCGACATCCATGACGCGCTCGTTGCAATCGGCTGCAGCGGGATCGAGACGCTGTCTCGCGATGGTGCGCTGCAACTGGCGAATGAGCAGCCCAAGCTGCCCGACGTGATCGTGCTCGGTGAACCGGACATGCGCCTCCTACAGCGTTTGGTTGCGCTGAACGTGCCGATCATCACCGTGTGTCCGGAGCGCGAGATCGACACCGCGTTTCTCGCTGGCGCAGTCGACTGCATCACGCTCCCGATTCGCGGCCGTGAGCTCGAGGGTCGGCTCCGCCGCGCGTTGCGCCAGCGCTTGGAGTCCAAGCATCGCCTCTCACGAGAGCGTCTCAAGTCGGAGAAGATCAAGGCGCTGACCGCCGACAAGGGGCAACTCGAAGAGCTGGTTGCCGTGGATCCGCTGACCACAGTCGCGAGCCGCCGCCACAGCATGGAGGTGCTCGAAAAAGAGTGCCGCCGCGCCGCGCGCATCAATGACGAGATCGCGGTCATCATGATCGACCTCGATTACTTCCACGCCTACAACGAAACCTACGGTCACGTCGCCGGCGATCAATGCCTGCGCCAGGTCGCGCAGGCGATGTCGAAGTGCCTGCGCCGGTCGTCTGACCTCATCGGACGGTACGGTGGTGAGGAGTTCGTCGTGGTTCTCCCCGGTCTCAGCGCCGCAGACGCACAGCAGGTGGCCGAGACCATTCGCGCGCAGGTGCAACAGCTCGCGATCAAGCACGCAGGGTCCCGCGCTGCTTCGGTCGTCACTGTCACGGCGGGCTTCACCTCGCTGCGTGTGACGCACGACACCCCGCCGTCTCGCTTGATCCAGGCCGCCGATGCCGCGCTGCTGCGCGCGAAGGCCGATGGCCGCAATCGCATCGAGGGAGCGGTGCGTGGCGACGCGCCCGTCTGTGCTCGGGGCACCGATACCGCGCTTCCGGTCGTCCCGATCACTGCACGGCAGCTTCCGCGCGAACGCTGACCGTCAATCGCCTTCACGGCGCGACTTCGGTCTTGAGTCGCTCGACCTGCTGCTTGGTGTGCTCGTCGGCGTCGAGATGCATCGGGTGCACCGCGGTGCGACCGAACGGCGCCGACATCACGATCATCGTGTTCTTGTGCTTGAGCTTCACCAGCTTGTCGACGGCAGCCTTGAGCTCGTCCTTCGGCAGGTGCTCGAGCACGTCGAGCGCGAGGATCACGTCGTACTTGGCGTCGGGTGGCATCGGCTCGACGTCGGACTTCCAGAGCTTCAGCGTGTCGTTGTGCCGTTTGGCGCGAAACGCCGCGAACTCGAGTGACTTCGAGTCGAGGTCGGCCAGCGTCACATCGATGCCGGCGCGCGACATCGGGAACGCGACCATGCCGACGCCACCGCCGAAGTCGAGCACGTTCTTCATGCCGAGCTTCTTGATATCGGTGACCAGCTGCGCGTCGCTCGCGCGCTTGCCGGGTTCGTTGATGTGCCACTCGGCGAGCTCGTAGATGTAGTTCGTCGTCTGCTTGTAGAACGCCTTGATCCGAGCCTCGGTCATCGGGCCTTCGGCCTCCCACTTGTTCCACTCCTGCTTGAGTGGCTCGGAGCCGAGCTTCATGCGGTCGCGAACCTGATCGTAGGTCTGGCTGGTGAACGCCATCACGTCGGCGATGTACTCGTCGCGTAGCGGATCTGGCGCGGCGTTCGCGGCCGGCTCTTTCACCACCACCGGAGGCGCCGGAGCCTCGTCATGGTTGGGCGGGCTGCGCTTGCATCCCAGTACCAGCAGAAATGTTACAGCGAGTGCGCGCATGCCACGATCGTAACAGGCACGGCGTGTGCTGAACCACCGCCCGTGCAGCTGGCGCAGGTAGCAATTGACCCGGAGCGGACCGCCAGCGTTGCATCGCTGAATTACGCGACGGACGACGCCGAGGGCATTATTCGTCGCAAGCGAGGCAAGGGGTTCGCCTATGCCACGACCGGTGCGACGCGGGCACACTGACGCGAATCCGCGCACTCGCCATTCCCCCGGCGTGGACCACCGTCTGGATCTCGTCCGATGCCGATGGCCACATCCAGGCGACCGGGCGCGACGCTCGCGGCCGCAAGCAATACCGCTGTCACCCGCGCTGGCGCGAGGTGCGCGACGCGGTGAAGTACAACCGGCTCGTCGAGTTCTGTCACGCGCTGCCGAAGATTCGCGCGGCGGTCACGCAAGACCTCGCGTGCAGCTGCCTGTGTAAACGCAAGGTGGTCGCAACGTTCGTCGCGCTCATGGAGCAGGCGCAGCTCCGCGTTGGTAACGAGGAGTACGCGCGCCAAAACGGTTCGTACGGCGCGACCACGCTGCGCAACCGCCACGTGACGTTTCACACGGCCGTCACGTTCGAGCTGTCGTATCGCGGCAAGAGCGGCATCGAGCGCTGCATCAAGGTCAGCGACCGCAAGCTCGCTCGCATCGTTCGCCAGTGCCATGACCTTCCTGGCAAGCGACTGTTCACCTACGTCGATGGCGACGGCGCTGTTCGTCCGGTCACGTCGCAGGACGTCAACGAGTACCTGCGCGAGACGAGCGGCGGGCCGTTCACGGCGAAGGACTACCGCACCTGGGCGGCGACGATGAGCGCGGCGCTGCTGCTGTGCGCGATCGAGCATCCGGGCAACGAGCGTGGCTGCAAGCGCTGCATCAAGGACGTGCTCGAGACGGTCGCGGAGCGGCTCGGTCACACGCCAGCGATCTGCCGCGCCTCGTACATTCACCCGCGGCTGTTCGAAGACTTCAACGAGAATCGTCTCGCGAAGACGCTCGCGCGCACGGTCAAGCGCCGCGTCGCGCGGCTCGACGGCGATGCGATCGCGATCGAGGCGCTGCGGGCGGTCGAGCCGGTCGTGGCCCGCTATCTGTCACTCTCAAAACGACTGCGGGCCTGACGGACAGTTGGTGCCGCACGGCGCGAGCGTGAGCGTTCCGACGTCTGTGAGCTCGGCGCCGAACTCCGCGAGCGAGATATCTGGGGTGCGCGGTGACGCCGCGACTGTCGTGCGGCGCGAGATGCCGCGCATCTGAATGGTGACCATCTGGCCGAACGGATAGCCGATGTACACGCCGAAGTCGCAGGACAGCTCCTGCGTGACTGCATAGCCTCCGAAGCCTTCGTCCTGGTAGCGGAAGTCGACCGCAACAGTGTCGATCTCGAGTGACGCGCAGGTCGCACCCATGTCGAAGTCCCAGCCGACACGCAGTCGAGGGCTGTCGAAGTACAGGTACGCCTCCTCGTCGAACCCGTTGCGCAGGTCAACCTCGCTGCTCGCGGTCGCGAGGATGTTGCCGTCGGCGTCTAGCACCGCACCGTCGACGCGAAAGAGCTTGCGCGCGACGTCCTCGAGCGTGAACAGCTGCTCGTCACTGCACGGCAAGACATGCGGGGTGACCGTGCCTTCGTCGACGGCGACGAGGTTGATGAGGATCTCGCTACCGGATTCGCAGTCCGCGTTCATCGCGAGCTCGATATCGGGGAGCTCGGGATCGGCATAGATCCGCATGCAGCCACCGAGCGCGACGAGCGCCATCACGAGCTTGATCATCGCGGCGACCATTCGACACCGATGTACGGGATGATGGGAAGGCCTTTGACATCGTCGTAGCGGTAGATACCGTTCTCGTCGGTGTAGCTGTCACGATACTCCACGTTGCGGTGGTTCGTGATGTTCTGAATATCGAAGAACAGCGTGACGTGGCCCCACGGCTTCTCCCATGTCCGATCGATGCGGACGTCGAGCTGCCAGAACGTGGGCAGGCGCGTCAGCTGCTTGGCCTTCGCCTCGTCTTCGACGTCCATGTAGTTCGTACCTTCGGGCACGAGGTTGATCGGATTGCCGGAGACGATCGACAGCCGCGAGCCGATGTTCCACTCCCACGCGGTGGTCGCGGCGAGCAGGTTGAGCCGCAGCGGCTGGTCGAGACCGTAGGGTTCCCAGCCGCGCTTGAGAGCCGGATCGTAACGGCGCTTGGCGCGAGACCACGAGACATTGGCGAGCATACGGAAGTCCGTTGCGTCGTAGCGGATCGCGCCCTCGGTGCCGTACGAGCGCTGCTTGCCGACGTTGGCCTGATAGGCGTAGAGGCCGATCTGCTCCTCGAGCAGCTCGCGGAAGATCAGCTCGATGTCGACGCCCGTGGGCCGCACGTTCTTGGCCTGGATATCGACGAGCGTCTGGTAGCCCTCGTGCGCGAAGCCGACGAACGATGCGGTGAGGTTGTCCTCGAGCTTCCACTCGACGGCGAGCGTCGCCTGGTCGACGTACGAGCTCTGCGCGTCGAGGTTGTCGGCGAACTCGTCGAAGTGCGCCGGCGACGGCGGTTGATGGAACCGACCCAGTGAGCCGCGCAGCGTGGCGACCGGCGACAGCGTGACATGTGCGTTGACGCGTGGATCGAGTGCCCACTGCTCGCCGAGCCCGAACCGATCGATGCGCAGGCCGGGACGTACCGACACCTTGTCGCCGTACCAGTGACGACGCGCCTCCATCCACAGTGCAGCGTCGGTCCACAGCACGGTGTTCTTCGGCAGCGGGATATCGTCGTCGCCGTCGACTCCGTTGGTCGACGAGCCGACCCGGCCGAGATACCCGCCGCTGATGTCGAGGCCGGCGCGCAGGAATCCACCGGGGTCGTCGCGCAGCCATTCGGCGCGCGTCGCAAACTGGTACCAGCGGCGGCTGATGTCGAGCTCCTGCTTGCGGCGCTGCTCGTCGTATTCCTTGGTGTAGAGCGTGAGGACGTTGGTGCCAAGCGACGGCGCGAGCGTGTAGAGGTTCTTGCCGATCTTGCGCTTGTAGGTCGCGCCCGTGCGCAAGAAGCCAAGGTTCACCGCGAGGTGCCCGTCGGAGTACTGCTCCGCCGGGTCCGCTGCATCTTCGGAGTTTGCGATGCGATCGTTGGAGCCGATCAGGTAAGCCGACAGCTCGCCGCGCTTCGCGGGCTCGCCCCACACGGCACGCAGCTGGCCGTCCGTGTAGCTCGGCAGCGGATCCGCCACGGTCACGAGCGGCCTCACCAGGATGTCGAGGTAACTCCGTCGCAGCGACGCCAGGAATGCGCCACCCTTGGGCGCGGGTCCTTCGACATGCACGCGCGAGTGCAGCAGCGTGACCTCGCCGCCGATCCGGTACGCATCGCCGCGCGGCTTGCGCGTGGTCAGCTCGATCACGCCGCCTTGCGTGCGGCCCATCGAGACATCGAAGCCGCTCGGAACCACGCGCATGCTCTCGAGCACCTGCGTCGGGAACACGCCGGTGAGGCCACCGAAGTGATACGCGAGCGGAATCTCGACGCCGTCGATGAACACGCTCGAGTCGCGTGGCGACATGCCGCGCAGCACGATGCCGCCGAACGAGAACGGGATCCTGGCAGCGGCGGGCAAGATGGTGATCGCGCGCAGTGCATCGTTCATCGCGCCGGGGGTGGTCGCGATGTCCTTGGCCGACATCGTGTACTCGAGCGGCTTGGCCTCCTCGGGGGCGCGGCCGCTGATCTCGATGACCTCGCCGGTCGCGCGCACGAGCTTCACGGTCATCCGCGCCTGCGCCTTCACGGTCTTCGACGCGAAACCCTCGACGATGATCGTGAGCGGGCCGGTGCCGGCGATCGTGAACGTGCCGTCGTCCGCGGTGACCGCACTCTCTTCGCCGCGCAGGATCGATGCGCCGGCGATCGGTGCGCCGTCCTCGTCGACGATCTGTCCTACAACGGACGTATCTGCATGCGCGGTAGCGACGGTCGCGAGCATGCACGCGACGATGGCCGTTCTCATGATGCGTCCGCGACCACGAGCCAGTCTCCGTCGACGAGCCTGGCCTCGCCACCGAG
Source organism: Haliangiales bacterium (assembly GCA_038322185.1). Classification (GTDB taxonomy): domain Bacteria; phylum Myxococcota_A; class Polyangia; order Haliangiales; family Haliangiaceae; genus JABFXX01. The sequence continues at coordinate 12,767 of JBBQFU010000025.1, read as the reverse complement.
CAAATGCTCGAGCGGCGCTGCGTTCGGGAAGAAGTGAAGGTGATAGTCGACCGTGTAGCGGTAGTAGCGCTGGCACGGGACCACCACGACGACGCGCCGCGCGACCCGGCGCAGCTCGGCCGCCGCGCGATACAGGTCCGGGATGTGCTCGAGCGTGTGCGAGCACACGACGGTGTCGAACGCGCGATCGGGAAACGGCAGGTCGGGCAGGGCGGCGCGCACGACCTCGCAGCTGGCGCGACGCGCGGTCTCGGCCGCCGATTCCGCCGTGACCTCGACGGCGACGACCTGGTGGCCTGCTTCGCGCAGCCGCTCGGCGATCACGCCATTGCCGCTACCCACCTCGAGCACCGAGCCGCGCGTGGCATCGATGATCGCAGTGACCTGATCGGGGGTGGTATCGGTGTCGCGAAATCGGGCGCCGCCCTGGGCAAGCTTGGCGTATGCGTCGGCGAATTCCCGATCCGACATCCGGAACGCCCGCTCCTTGAAGTCGAGGTCGAAGCTCGACCCGTGAACCACCCGGGCAAGCACGCTGTTGAGCGGGCGCCACTCGCGGACGACCGGGGGCAGCCAGTCGTCGAGCAGGCGCCGCACGTGCGACGTGATCCGCCTGTCGAAGAGACGCTTGGGCACAGCGTTGTGCACGGTATCACGGCTCACTTGACGACCTCGCGCGGCCATGTGACCGTGCCCGGCCGTGAACGGTCCATTGCGGCTTGGTGTGATCGGCTATGGCTACTGGGGTCCGAACCTGGTGCGCAACTTTGCGACCGGGCAGCGGACCAAGGTCGTCGCCATCGCGGAACAGAATCCGAACCGGCGACAGGTCGCGCAGACCGCGTACCCGTACATCAAGATCGTCGAGGACGCGACTGCGCTCCTCGAGGATCCGGATGTCGACGCGGTCGCGATCGCGACGCCGATCTTCACCCACTACGAGCTGGCCAAGCGCGCGCTCGAGGCGGGCAAGCACGTGCTCGTCGAGAAGCCGCTCACGCCGAGCGTGGCGCAGGCCGAGGAGCTCGCTGCCCTCGCCATCAAGCAAAAGCGAACGCTGATGTGCGACCACACGTTCGTGTACACGGGCGCGGTCCGCAAGATCCGCGACCTCGTTGTCACCGGCGAGCTCGGTCGCATCCTCTACTTCGACTCGGTGCGCATCAACCTCGGTCTGTTCCAGCCCGACTTCAACGTGATCTGGGACCTCGCGCCGCACGACCTCACGATCATGGACTACGTGATCTCGCAGACGCTCGGTCTCGAGGCGCGCTGGGTCTCGGCGATCGGTGCTTCGCACTACGGGCGGCATGAGAATCTCGCGTATGTGACGGTCGGGTTCGACAACGAGTTGCTCGCCAGCGTGCACGTAAACTGGGTCGCGCCCGTGAAGACGCGTCGTACGATCGTCGCTGGCGACAAGAAGATGGTCGTGTGGGACGACACCTCGCCCGTCGAGCCGGTGAAGGTCTACGACAGCTCGGTCGACGTGAAGCACATGGACAAGGAGTCGCAATACGCGCTCAACGTCCAGTACCGCTCCGGCGACGTGCACTCGCCCAAGCTCGACGGCAAGGAAGCGCTTGCCACGATGGTGCAGACGTTCGCGGCATCGTGCCTCGACGGCGCCGCATCTCCGTCCGATGCGACCGTCGCGGTCCGCATCGTGCGGATGCTCGAGGCCGCACAGAAGTCCCTCGAGCAGCAGGGCACGAGAGTGAAGCTATGAAGGTACCGTTCGTCGATCTGGTCGCGTGGGCGAAGCCGTCTCGCGAGGAGTATCTGGCCGCGTTCGCGCAGCTCATCGATACCGGCGCGTACGTCGGTGGTCCGCAGGTCGGCTCGTTCGAGGCCGCGTTTGCGACCTACTGCGGTGCGAGCCATTCGGCGTCGGTCAAGACCGGCACCGATGCGCTCCTGCTCGCGCTGCGCTCGCTCGGCGTCGCGCCCGGCGACGAGGTGATCACGGCAGCGAACTCGTTCTTCGCGACCGGCGAGGCGATCGCGCTCGCGGGTGCCAAGCCCGTGCTCGCCGACGTCGAGGACGCGACGCTCCTGCTCGATGTCGACGACGCGGCCCGGCGCGTGACGGCCAGGACCAAGTGCATCATTCCGGTGCACCTGTTCGGTCAGCTCGCCGACATGGATCGCGTGCACCAGCTCGCACGTGCGCACGGCATGCGGGTGCTCGAAGATTCGGCGCAGGCACATGGCGCGACGCGTGGGTCGTGGCGTGCGGGCTCGGCGGGCGACGCCGCGGCATTCAGCTTCTATCCGACGAAGAACCTCGGCGCGCTCGGCGAGGGCGGGGCGATCACCTCCAACGATGCGGGCGTGATCGATCGGGTCAAGCGCCTGCGCGACCACGGCCAGGCCGGCCGTCACGATCACGTCGAGGTCGCGTACAACGCGCGGCTCGATTCGCTGCAGTGCGCGTGTCTCGAGATCTCGCTGCGCCGGCTCGACGGTGCGAACATGGCGCGCCGTGCGCTGGCGTCGGTCTACCGCGGCCGGCTCGCAGGGCAGGCGGGCGTGCGGCTCGTCGACGAGCCGCCCAACAGCGCGCCGGTCTATCACCTGATGATCGTGCGCGTCGATGCTGCGCGCCGTGATGCCATCCGGACCGCGATGGGCGAGCAGGGTGTCGCCACGGCGATTCACTACCCGACGCCAATCCATCTGCAGAAGGCGTTTTCGCACCTCGGCCAGGGCCCGGGCAGCTGCCCGGTGGCAGAGCGCTCGGTCGGCGAGATGATCTCGCTGCCGATGTTCCCTGACATGACGATCGCGCAGGCCGACCGCGTGTGCGACGTGCTGCTCGCGACCCTCCAGTGATTCGCCTCTCGTGCACTGAGCCGGCTACATCTCGCATCGATTGCGGCTTCATGCTCATCTAATCGGCATGGAGCACAGGCCCCACGTGGTCGTCATCGGCGGCGGATTCGGCGGCCTCGCCGCGGCGCGCAAGCTCGGTGGCTCGCCCGTCAACGTCACGCTCGTCGATCGGCGCAACCATCACCTGTTCCAGCCGCTGCTCTATCAGGTCGCGACCGCAGCGCTCAATCCCGCCGACATCGCGTATCCGATCCGCGCCGTGCTCGCGCCGTACAAGAACGTGCGCGTGCTCCTCGCCGACGTGAAGACGATCGATGTCGCCACGCGCACGGTCGTGCTCGAGAGCGGCGAGCTCCACTACGACTACCTCGTGGTCGCGACCGGCGCGACGCACTCGTACTTCGGCAAGGATCAGTGGGCGACTGTCGCCCCCGGGCTCAAGTCAGTCGAGGACGCACTCGAGATCCGTCGCCGCATCTTCCTGGCCTACGAGGCGGCCGAGCGCGAGAGCGATCCGGTCGCGCAGAGGGAGTGGTTGACGTTCGCTGTCGTCGGCGGCGGGCCGACCGGCGTCGAGCTGGCTGGTGCGCTCGGCGAGATCGGGCTGCACACGCTCGCGAAGGACTTCCGGTCGATCGATCCGACCGAGGTCCGCGTGCTGCTGTTCGAGGGCAAGGAGAGGGTGCTCGGCACCTATCCACCGAAGCTGTCCGAGGCGGCGAAGAAGTCGCTCGAGGGCCGCCAGGTCGACGTGTGTGTCAACACGCTGGTCACCGCGATCGATGACCGCGGCGTGACCGTGAAGGGACCGAATGGCGAGCGGCGCATCGGCACGCGCACCGTGCTGTGGGCCGCAGGCGTGCAGGCGTCGTCGATCTCGAAGAGCCTCGATGCGCCGCTCGATCGCAGCGGGCGCGTGATCGTGTCGCCGGATCTATCGGTGCCCGGCCATCCCGAGATCTTCGTGATCGGCGATCTCGCGAAGATGATGATGGCTGACGGCAACGAGGTCCCCGGCGTCGCGCAGGGCGCGCTGCAGGGCGGCAAGCACGTTGCCAGGACCATCGACAGGCTCGCGCGCGGCGGGTCCGCACGGCCCCCGTTCAAGTACTGGGACAAGGGCAACATGGCGACGATCGGTCGCGCCGAGGCGGTGGTCGCGACGAAGCGATTCGCGAAGCACGGCCTGCTCGCGTGGATGATGTGGTGGGTCGTCCACATCTTCTTCCTCGTCGGCTTCCGCAACCGCGTGTACATGATGTTCCACTGGGGCTGGTCGTGGCTGACCTACAAGCGAGGCTCGCGTCTGATCACCGGCGAGGTCGGAATGCTGCCGGCGGTGACGACGATCAACGCGCACGGCGAGGTCGCGATGCCCGCATCCGCGACGAGTATCGGCCTCGGCGAGGCCGAGCCGCAACAGCGACACTCATCGCCGCCCTGAAGAAGGCGTTCATGGCAGCTGCTCCAGCGTCTCCACGTGCGTGAAGCCGTCGCGGTCGGGGACTTCGATCGTGACGGTCCTGTCCGCCTTGTAGTACGGATTGCCGGTGAAGTGAATCGTGTGCTTGCCGGGCGTGAGCTCGATCGTCTCGACGCCCGAGTGCTGCGGGCCACCGTCGACGGTCCAGTTCGACCACGTTGGCTTCGAGTTGATCGTGACCTTGCGCGTGCCCGCCTTGTGCGCAGCGTCGACGGGAGCCATCGCGGTCGCACCGGCATCGGGTCGCGGGCGCTGCACCGGGCGTGTGCCGGCATCGGGCGTGACCTGCACGACCTCGACGGAGGCGTCGACAACGACCTCGGCGATAATGTCCGCGTCGGGCGGTGGCTCCATGCGCGCATCGATCGGCGGCGGCGGTAGCGCCTGCTGCACGGGCTTGTCCGAACGATCGCGCGTGAGCACAAGGATGACGCCGATGGCGACCCCTGCGAGCGCGAGCAGCATCACGGGCCGCCGCTTCGATCGGGGCGGCGGTAGCGGCGTGACGGCCTCGGTTACGGCCCGCTTGGACCGCGCTGCAGGATCTGGTTTCGCCGGCTCCGGCAGCGTCGGTAGCGGCCCCGGCAGCGGCGTTTGATCCGCGGCCGTGGCGAGCGCCGAGCGCTGCGTGCCGCTGCCCATCACGTCGAGCGCGCCGTCGTCGATGAAGCTCACGAGGACGTCGGCATCGATCCGCGCGTCGATGCTCTCTTCTTCCTCGCGTGCGCCCTTCCACAGCTCGCCGAGCCATGCGGCGACCTGGCGCGCTGGTGCATCGCCCTGGTTCGCGGCACGCTCGGCGACGATGTAGCGATCGAGCTCCTCGAGCATCGCGCGCGCATCGGGGAACCGCTCGGCCTTGTCGACCGCCGTCGCACGATCCGCGATCGCACGAAGCTTCTCGTCGATTCCCGGGGGCCACGGCTCGAGCTCGCCCGTCTTCGCCAGATCGAGCACCGTCTCGCGCTCGTTTCCCCGTCGCCCGCGCACACCGGTGAGGGCCTCGCGCAGCACGAGACCGACCGCGTAGACATCGGCGCGAACATCGAGCGCCTCGCCGCGCGCCTGCTCGGGCGCCATGTACGCCGGCGTTCCGGTCGCCTTGCTCGCGACGTCGCCGGCGAGCACCGCGATACCGAAGTCGGTCAGCTTGACCTCGCCGGCCCACGACAACAGGACGTTTCGCGGCGTGACGTCACGGTGAACGATGCCGAGCCCGGCGCCGTCGGGCCCCTTGCGCCCATGGGCGTAATCGAGAGCCTGCAGGCACTCGCCGGCGATGAAGGCTGCCAGCAGCGGGGGCAGCCCCGTACCCGCCCGGGCCAGGCTCGAGCCCAGGTCCTTGCCCTCGACGCGCTCCATCGCCAGGAACACCTGGTCGTCGATGCGCCCAAAATCGAAGACCGGGACGATGTTCTGGTGGGTCAGGCTCATCGAGAGCCGGGCTTCCCGCATGAACAGATCGAGGAAACGCGAGTCACCGGCACGCTCGGGACGCATGCGTTTGACGACGAGCCACTTCTCGACCCCCGCGGCACGCCGCCTGGCCAGGTACACCTCGCCCATCCCGCCACGTGCAAGTGGCCGGAGGAGCTCGTAGCGACCCAGCGCACGGCTCATATGCCCAGTATAGCCTGCTGGTTGACCAACCTCCCGAACCGGCCGAAACTCAGTTCGGGTGCGCAATATAGGGGTCTTGCTCGTGCTGCTCGGGGCGGTGGCCGCTCCGGCCGCAGCCGCGCCGACCGCGGACCTCGTCGTGGTCTGGGCGCCGGGCATGCGCACGGCTCCGCTCGAGGCAGCGGCCAAGCGCGCGGGCGCGGCCCTGATCGACACCTCGCCGAAGCCGGCCGGCACCGCACAGACCGCACTGCTCGTGCAGCAGGGCGTGCAGGCCTTCGACGAGCTCAAGTTCGATGTCGCGTGGCAAGCACTCGAGCGCGCGCGGTCCGAGGTCGATCGCAATGGTGCCGACGGTCTGACCCAGGCGCAGCTGTCTGACCTGTTTCTCTATCGCGGCCTCGTGCGTGCGCAGCAAGGCGACTCGACGAACGGCTGGGACGAGCTCGTCGCCGCGAACACGATCGATCCGACACGCGAGCTCGACCCGGGGCGCTTCCCGCCGAAGATCCGCGCCGACTTCGAGCGAGCGCGCGAGACCGTGAAGACCAAGGCGCGCGCCAAGCTCACCGTGCAGGCGCCCGATGGCTGCACCACGTCGGTCGATGGCCGGCCTGCGCCCGGTCCGGTCGAGCTCGTCGTCGGTCCGCACTGGGTGAACACGCGATGCGCCGATCGCCAGCCCGAGGGCTTTCGCATCGAGCTCACCGCTGACGTACGGCTGCCGCTCGAGCCGCGGCCGTATCTGCCGCCGAACGACACCGAGCTGCTCGTGCAGGCACGCACGGCGGGTGCGCGCGCATTCGTGGTCGTCGAGGTTCGCGCGGGTGTCGCGACCGCGCGGCTCGTCGGGCTCGACGGTCGCGAGCGCAATCGCAAGACAATCACGGTGACCAACGATCTCGCGCCGGTCGCCGACGGTCTCTCGGGGCTGCTCGCACCGCCGCCCGACAAGCGCTGGTACGACTCGAAGGTCGTGTGGGCACTCGGTGGTGCTGCGCTCGCGGCGGCGATCCTGATCCCGGTGACCGCGTACTTCGCGAACGACGCGGGCGCGGGTAACCCGACGGCACGGCCGGCATGGCCGACCGAGGACACGATGCCGCCATGGTGACGCGCGCGTTCGCCATCGCGCTTGTCGCCGCGTGCACCGAACCGCCCGCGGTGCTCGCGCCGATCGTCGAGCTGCCGACCAACGACACCGCGTCGGCGTTTCCGCTCGATTCGATCACGGTCTCGGTCGCGCACGAGGGTGCCGAGCTCGACCTGATCTCGGCGACGTTCTCGCGCGGCGAGGCGATCGAGATCCCGAACGTGCCGTACGCCGACGATCTCGTGTTCCACATGACCGGGCGCGTCGGCACCAGCGAGGTCGCCTACGGCCGCACGTGCCCGTTCGTGATCCGCGCCGACGGCCGGCTCCCCGAGCCACACATCTTCTTCTCGCGGCTGGTCAAGTTCGGCGGCATGTCGTTGCGTCCGCTCGCGCGCGAGGGCGGCATCGCGCTCACCTACAACGACGGCTCGGGCCTGCTCGTCGGCGGCACGAACCCCAACGATCCAACCGATTCGATCGAGCAGGTCGAGCGTTTCGATCCGAGCACGGGCGAGTACGAGACGCTGCACGACATCGTGCCGCGCATCGGAGCTGCGATCGCGACGCTCGGCGAGGTGACCGACGCGCACGTCGTGGTGATCGGCGGGCTCGATCCTGCGACCGGGCAGGGTGCCGAGTTCGTCGAGGTGCTCGAGGCCAAGAGCACCACCGACCGCCAGTACGAGATGTTCTTCGAGCCCACGATGGCGCGCGTCGGTCTCACCGCGAGCACGCTCACCGACGGTCGCGTCGTCGTGATCGGTGGTCGCGTGCCCGGCGGCATGGCGTCGCGGATCGTCTCGGAGGTCGCCGTGTCGAGCGGCATCGTCAACGTGCGGCCGCTGCGGGCCGAGCTGTCGTTCGCACGCTATGGCCACACCGCGACGCGCCTCGCCGCCAACATCGGTGCACCGCTGCTGATCACGGGCGGCCTCGACGACGCTGGCGCGCCTCTCGCGGCAGCCGAGCTCTACAAGCCGCTCAGCGAGGACTTCTCGCCGACCTTCGCGCGCACCATGGTCGTGCCGCGCTCGCGCCATGTTGCCGTGCCGCTTCCCGATGGCAGCGTGCTCGTGCTCGGTGGCGTCGACGTGAACAACCTGCCGATCGATGTCGTCGAGCTGTTCTCTCTCGATGCCGGCTTCGTCGCGGTGGGTACGCTGCCGCCCAATGCAGGCCGTGTCGACGTGAGCGCATCGGTGCTCCCCGACGGGCGCGTGCTGATCGCGGGCGGGCGTCTCGAGCCCGCGGGTGCCGCGACGACGAGCGCCTTCATCGCGCGCCTCGATCCGCTCGACGGTTCGGTCGATATCGTCGCGACCGATCGACTCAACGTACCGCGCGCTGGTCACCAGGCCACGCTGCTGTGCGACGGCACCGTGTTGTTCGCGGGTGGCACCGCCGACCAGACGGCCTACGAGCGATACAACCCGCCCGCGCTCGGCCGTCGCTGATCGCTATACCTTCTACCCCGCGCGACGAGGCGCCGTTGCCGTAGCGGCCACGCGCACGGCAGCCACCCTACCCCCCGATCATGGAGGCCGTCACCCGTGCGCCGTCTGATCGCTTGCGATACGGTCGTCGGCGATGTCCAAGCCGATCCTCACGTACTTCGATTTCTCGGGAAGCCGCGGCGACGAGTGCCGCATTGCATTTCACACCGCCGGCGTGGAGTTCACCGACAACCGCGTCCAGGGACCGGCGTGGAGTGACCTCAAGGCCAAAGTCCCGTTCGGGTCGATGCCGGTGCTCGAGATTCCGGGGAAGCCGCTGCTCGCACAGTCAAACGCGATCCTGGTCTTCATCGGGCGCGAGCACGGCATGCACCCGGCGGATAACTTCGAGGCCGCGCGCCACGAGTCGCTGATGGCCTACGTCGAGGAGGCCCGGCACCACATCACGCCGATGCTGCGCGTGAAGGACGAGACCGAGAAGCTCGCCAAGCGCGAGGAGATCTCGAGCAAGTACCTGCCGCAGTGGTCGTCCTTCGTCGAGAAGCACCTCGTCAACAACGGCCCGTTCATGGCTGGCGACAAGCTGAGCGTTGTCGACATCAAGCTCTACATGTTCATGCGCTGGTTCATCAGCGGCGCGGTCGATCACGTGCCGAAGACCGTGTTCGAGAAGTTCGAGAAGCTAACGCGCCTGTACCAGGCTGTCGCTGCTCATCCCCGCGTGGCCGAGTGGGTGAGCCGCACGGCGACGACCTAGCGGCAGCGCGATCAGCGCGGGCACGATCACGAACGCGGCGATCATGCAGGTGACCTCGCCGATCAGCGACGCTAGCCCGAAGCCGCGGATCGACAGGTTGTCGCTGACCATCAGCGACAGGTAGCCGATCACCGTGGTGAGCGAGCACACGAGCACCGTGCCGCCGGTCGATCGCAGCGCGACGATCGGGTCGGCCTTCGCCGCGCGGTCCGCGACGTTGATCGCGTAGTCGATGCCGAGGCCGAGCGTGATCGGCAGCGCCACGAAATCGAGGAAGTTGATCTTCAGCCCGGCGAGCGCGCACACCGCAATCATCAGGATGCTGCCGGCACTCGTCGCGACGAGCACGGCCACCGCGCGGCGCGAGCGCCCAACCACGAGCAGCACCATCACCACGAGCCCGATCGCGGCGATGCCGGTCACGAGCGGGCCGTCGGCCTGGATCTGGAGCAGCACGTCGGCGAACAGCAGCGACGCACCGGCGACGGTGGTGTGCTCGCTGCTCACCTCGCGTAGCGCTGCGGCGAACTGGATGAGGTCACGACCGTCGCGTTCGTCGAACCCACCGCCGGGCTTGACCGCGATCATGAGGCCCGTGCGGCCATCGCGCTCGGTGAGCTTCTTGCGCAGCGAGGGCGGCAGGTCGGCGACCGTGATCTCCTTCAGCGAATCTGCGGGGCGCAGCGCGAGCAGCTCGGCGCGCTCGGTGTCGTCGAGTGCGTCGACGACCTCGTCGATCTGGGTGCGAATGTCGGCGAGCAGCGCGAGCTTCGCGGGCTGATCGCGCGGCACCACATCGAGGACCGACGACACGGCGCCGATGATCGGCTCGTGCGCGGCGAGCTCGTCGAGCTGGGCGACCACCGCGGGGACCTGCGCCACATCGTCGACGGCGACGTACGTCTGACCGGCGAGGCCGGCCATGCCGCGACCGATGTTGTCGTCGACGCGCTTGAGCCAGTTGCGTGCCGCCTGCGCATCCGGCGCCTGCGAGCGGAGCTGGGTCAGGTCGTACTCGTACGGGTCGTTCGCGAGATAGCGCCACGAGATGCCGCACGCGAGCACGGTGACCGCTGCAGCGGCCGCGATGACAACGGCCGGGCGGCGGAACCCGAACACGCGCACGACGAAGCTGCCAAACATCGGTGCGGGCTCGCGCACGAGTCCGCGGCCGTAGCGCATGACGAGCACCGGTAGGAGCACGAACGACGCCACCCAGCACAGCAGCATGCCGAGGCCACCGATGAGCGCGAAGTCGGCGAAGCCGCGGAACTTGGTCGCGCCGAGTGCGCCATACGCGATCGAGGCGCCGAGCGAGGCCACGAGGGTCGGGACGATCGTTCCCGCGATCGCAGTCGTCATCGCGCCCTCGACGTCAGCCGTACGCCGCTCCTCGAGGTACCGCGCGACGAGCAGGATGCCGTAGTTGACGCCGTTGCCGGCGATGATCGCGCCGAGGAACGCGGTCGCTGCATTGAGGTGGCCGACCGATAGCGCCGCAGCGCCAAACGCGAGCATCGTACCGACGACGATGTTGATCGTGAGCAGCACGAGCATCCGTGCGCTGCGCAGGTGCAGCCACAGCACGAGCGACACGAGCAGCGCGGTGATCAGGCTCGACAGCACGATGCCGCGGGTGAGCGCGCCGTGCTCGGCGATCGTCACGGCGGGGCCGCCCGCAAAGCCAATGGTGACCGCGGGCTGCACGCTGGCGATCTGCCCGCGCAGGACCTCGAGCTTTCGCATCAGCTGCTTGTCCTTGGCGACCTCGGTCGCAACGAACGACGTCTTGATCACGAGGACCTGCATGAGCCCGTCGGCGCTCACGTACTTCTGCTTGTCGAGTTTGGCGAGAGCCTCGCGTTGCTTGGCGCGTAGCTCGTCGAAGCCGCCGCTCGTCGTTGCGACGGGCTCGTCCTCGAGCTGGATGAACAGCGGGTTCGCCTCGAGCTTCGCGGCTTCGATCCGCTTGCCGAGCTCGTTACGTACGGTCTCGAGCTCGCTGACCGGCGCGTAGAGCCCCTGGTTCGCGACCACGAAGTCGCGCAGGGCGCCGTCATCCGACTCGACGTGGTCGACAAGGCTTGCATCGATCGCCGTCACGCCATCGAGTGCTACGCGTGCGGCCGCGGCCCGCGTCGCCGGGTCGGGCGCCGTGATGACCATCAGCATCGTGTCGCGAGCCGGGGCGCGCTGCGCGAGCTTCTCGGCCGCTCGAACCGCCGGTGCGTCGGCCGGCAGCAGGGCCGAGAAGTCAGCCTGCAGCGGCAGGTGAAACGCGGCCAGGTACACGCTGCTCGCGACGAGCAAGGCACAGGTGGTGAGTACTACGTTCGAGTGACGGCCCAGCCAGGCCACGTAACGGCGCGCGCGCATCCGTGGCAACCAACGCAACTGACGTGCCGCGGCATTCATGCGGCACGACCTGGCAAACCTGTCGCAAAAGCGTCAAAGCCTCGACGGATCGTTCAGCGCAGCGTCATGCGACGACCATCCCAGACCAGCACCTCGGTCGTGCAGCTGACGTCCTGAGGCGCCTCCACGCAGGTCTCGATCGTGAGCTGGTTGCCGTCGACCGTCGCTCGTATGTCGTGGCCCTCGACTGTCTTCAGCGCCGTCCAGTCGTGATCGAACGCGTACACCGTGATCGTCCGTGCGCGGACGTCCGTCGAGTACGTCGACTTCTGGACCACGAGCGCGTCATCGAAGCCTGCACCCAGCACGCCGATCACGCCGACCGCTCCACCCGATTCCCCGCCCTCGCTCCAGGTGTCGACCGTGCGGCGCATCGTGCCGCTGACCACGAGCTGCGCTGCACGCTGGTACACCCGCCGGCCGGCGTCGTTGTTCTCCGCGGTCGTACACGCCACGAGCGCGACGGTCTGGTCCTCGCCTCGCAGCGTGAGGGTCTGCTCGATCGGCGGGTCGCAGTTCTTCGGCATCGGATCCGACTTGTACGGTGCGGTCGTGCGCGAGTCCCGGTAACACCCGATCACCACGACCAACGCCACCGAGCGATACATCATCAGTGGCCGACGGCGATGACCGCGGCCGCGGCCTCCTCGGGATCGTCGGTGCACTGCATGAGTGACAGATCCGCTTTGCCGATCTTACCGTCGGCAAGCACCGTGTCACGCAGCCAGTTGATCAGGCCACCCCAGTACTTGCGTCCGAACAGCACGACCGGGAAGTGCGAGATCTTTCCCGTCTGGATCAGCGTGAGTGCCTCGAGCAGCTCGTCGAGCGTCCCAAAGCCGCCGGGAAAGATGACGAACGCCGACGAGTACTTGATGAACATCGTCTTGCGGACGAAGAAGTAGCGAAAGTTCACGAGCGTGTCGATGTACGGATTCGCGCCCTGCTCGAACGGCAGCTCGATGTTGCAACCAATCGAGCGCCCACCGGCGTCGCGTGCTCCGCGGTTCGCGGCCTCCATGATGCCGGGACCGCCGCCGGTGATGATCGTGTAGTCGGCGCGCGCGAGCAACTCGGCCGTCTTGCGCGCCGCCGCATAAAACCGAT
>JBBQFU010000024.1:0-46635 GCA_038322185.1 Haliangiales bacterium | reverse complement strand
CTCGTCATGGTGCTCCGCCAGGAGACGGGAAATCTCCGAGATGCCGCGACCGCAGCGCTCTCGCAGATGGACAATGCCGACGTGATCCCGATTTTGCGGCAGCACCACGAGATCGAGACCAATCCGCAGGTCAGAGAGACTCTGGGCGAGCTGCTCCGCAAACACTAGTCGATCGAATCCGCTGCGCGCTGTGGCATCATGCTGCGCGTGGAGTCTGGGTGGCCCATCGACTTCCCGCGTGCGGAAGTTCATGTCGAGGTTGGTCATCGGCGCCATCGCCGGACGAGCATCCCGGCCTGCGGCATTCTGTTCCTCTGCATGTTTCTGCCGGCCGTCGAAGGCTGCGGCGATCAGCCGGTCTACCCGCTCGACGTGCCCTACTTCTGGCACCCGTATCTCTACGGTGCTGTGCTCGGGTACGCCGCGCTGTCCACGACGCATCGTCACCTGCGGCGTGCCACCTTCGCGATTCGCTCGCTGGCCTGGGGCCTCCTCGCTGCTAGCGTGCTGCTGACGGTGACGAGCTTCGCGTTCGGCGTCGTCCTGCTCGGGATCTCGGTGATCCTGCTCGCCGTGATCGGGACCAGGGGAGTGTCCGAGAAGCGGATCGCGGTCACCGGCATCGCCGTGAGTGTGATGTCACTGTTGTGGTTCGGCCTGTGGTCGGGGTCCCCCGATGCGCTGATCGGCGTGTACGCGTCCCTGGCAGCCTCGATCTGCCTGCTCGCCGGATCCCTCCAGTGGCTCAGCGAGATATGATCTCCCCCATGGGTGGAGCACCGACGAGCATCGTCGCCATGGCCTTGATTGCAGCTGCGACGGCGGGCTGCGATTCGCGCGCGAAGGCATCTGATCCGCCGGGCGCACGCGCCGAGGCGAAGTCGAAGGAGTACGAGAGCTGCGGTGCGAGCATGCACTGCCAGGACGATCTGCGGTGCTTCGACAACGTGTGTCGTCGCGCCACGCGCTCCACGGTCGGCGACTACTACGCGGCACTCGGTGCTGCCAGCAAGATGCGCGGCGAGCTCGAGGTCGCGATCGACTCCTACAACAAGGCGCTCGGTCACTACGACAGCGAGAAGGTCGCGCTGCCTCCCGATATCGACTGCGCGTACGGCGCGACGCTGGCCGCGGCGCGGGCGAAGAAGGAACATGCCGAGCTCGGCGCGCGTGTACTTCACCGCTGCGTCCTCGCGGTTCCCAGCGGAAGCGCCCTTCGCGACCGCGCCCTCGCCGAGCTCGCGAACCTGACCGAGGCCGGCCTCGATCCCCTGTCGCTCGGACGCAGCCAGCTCGCCGACGTCTACCTCACCCGTGCGCCGCAGAAGCCCGCGAGCGACAAGCTTGAGGTCACGGTCACGCCAGTCCCGGCCGTCGACAAGAAGACGTTCCCGCTGGTCACCGAGCGCCTCGCGCAGCCCGACATCAGGGCCGCGATGGTGGCGTGCTGGGAGGCCTACAACGGCGCGACCAAGAAGGAAGGGCTGACCGTCGGCCTGCCGATCAAGTGGGCCTACGTCGCCTCGGAATACGAGGACGAGCCCGGCCGCTTCGTCTTCAAGATGGAGCCAGCGGCGGGCGTCGCGGCGGGGCCCGAGACCATCGCGGACCAATGCGCACGCGCCGCGGTGGAGCCCGCCCTCAAGGGGCTGACTACCATCCGCGACGCGTTTGTTACCAAGCTAACGATTACGATCAAGTAGCGATCAAAGCGCCTACCACCAGTTCTTCTGGCGGCCGACGTACGCGAGCACGCCGACAGCCACGATGCCGGCGACGACACCGCCCACCAGAACCGGGCGCGCCTTCGCAGCGTTCAGGGCGTCGACCGCCCCGTCCTTGCCGCGAACGGCGAAGTCGGCGGCGGCGCTCTTGCCGCGCTGGATCGCATCGACCGCAACGGCCTTGCCGTTCTCGATCGCGTCCTCTGCCGCCATCTTGCCCTTGGCAATCGCGACACGCGCGCGGGCCTTGACGTCGACCTTTTCGACGACGGCGTGCTTCAGCTCGGCGAGGTTCGCTTCGAGGTCCTCGCGGGCATGATGAATCTCTCGCTCGATCACTTCACGGTTACGCATGATTGCCTTTCCTGGCCGCGGGGGCCTTAGCTGTGCTGAAGGGTGTCTTTGATGCCCGCGACGGTTCGCTTGGCCTCGTAGGCCGGGACCGCGAGGTCCGGCTTGATGTCGTGGCTGAGCTTCTTCGCGAACGTGCCAGCGATGACGCCGCCCGCGACGAGGTACACGATTGCCATGATGAGCAAGCGTGCCCAAAGCGGCGGAATGACGCCCGCGAGAGCGACGACTGCCGTCACGCACAGCATGCCGAAGCCGATCAGCGCGACGATGCCACCCAGCACGATGACTGCGGACTCCGCCGCAGCCGTCTTCGCCGTGTGAGCGAGCTCGCCCTTGGCCAGCTCCATCTCGTCCTTCGCGATCACCTTCACGTCATCGGTGATTCGATGAATCAGGTCGCCAATGCCGTGACCTGTAGACTGCGATTTGATCTCGGTGCCCATGTGGGGACTTGGTGCAGGCTACGTGCCTGCCAGGCTTCAGAATTTCTCCTTTGGCTAATTTGCTCGGCACGTAGTACCTACCGTGCGTGGACGACAAGCCGGACCTGCGCGCCATGACGCTGGCCGATGCCGAGGCCTTTGCGGTAACGCAGGGCTGGGCGCGGTTTCGCGGCGAGCAGATCTGGCGGTGGGTCCACCAGCACGGTGTGCGCGACGTGGAACAGATGACCAATCTGTCTCGCGACGTCCGCGCGCACCTTGCCGAACACGCGCGGATCGGGTCACTGCAGATCGCCGAGATCCAGACGAGCGCCGACGGCACGCGCAAGCTGCGCCTTGTCACGCGTGACGGTCAGTCGATCGAGAGCGTGATCATCCCGGACGGTGAGAAGACCACGCAGTGCATCTCGTCGCAGGTCGGCTGCGCGGTCGACTGCCAGTTCTGCGCGACCGCCAAGATGGGCCTCAAGCGCAACCTCGATGCCGGCGAGATCGTCGACCAGGTCTACCTCGCGCGCCAGCTGCTCGAAGAGCTCGAGCCCGGCCGCAAGCTCACCAACCTCGTCTACATGGGGATGGGCGAGCCGCTTCACAACTACGACAACATGGTGAAGTCGCTCCGCATCCTCACCAACGACAAGGGTGCCAAGCTCGCGCAGCGCCGCATCACCGTGTCGACCGCGGGCCTCGTGCCCAAGCTCGAGAAGCTCGGCCTCGAGGACGTTCGCCCGAACCTCGCGGTCTCGCTCAACGCGCCCAACGACGACATTCGCGACGAGATCATGCCGATCAATCGCAAGTGGAACATCGCCAAGCTGATGGCCGCGCTGCGTGCCTATCCACTCGAGCAGCGCCGCCGCATCACGTTCGAGTACGTGCTGCTCGCTGGCGTCAACGACTCGCTCAAGGATGCCGCCCAGCTGTCGAAGCTGCTCGGCAACATGAAGTGCAAGGTCAACATCATCCCGTGGAACCCGCACCCCGAGGCGCCGTATCAGCGGCCCGCCCCCGAGGTGATCGAGGCGTTCCAGATGGAGTGCAAGCGCCTCGGTCTGCCGACCTATCTGCGCCGGCCGCGTGGTGACGATATCGATGCCGCCTGCGGCCAGCTCGCGAACCGCAGCAACGGTAGCCCGGTCGTTCCGCTGCGCATCCGCCGCGAGAAACCGCCCCCGCCGCCGGTCGACTGATGTTCGCTCGCGGGGTCGCGCTCGGCGTTGCCGCCACGTGCACCGTGCTGTTCGCCATCGTCGCGTACGAGCTTCGGTTCATGGAGGGCATGTACAAGGACTTCGGCAACGCGCAGCTGCCGTGGCTCACGCGCCTGACGATCCGGCCCAGCTGGCTGCTCGGCGGTCCGATCGCCGCGGGTGCCATCGTGGGTGCGCTCGCAGCGCGCCGTCCCGCGTCGCTCGCTCCCTACGTCGCCACGGCGGTCCTCGTCGCGCTGGCCGTGGTGCTGACCTGGTTCGGGGCGCGGCTGCCGATCTTCGAGCTGGCCGGCAACATCAAGTAAGACTGCGCTACCATTCCCCGCTGCATGTCATCGGGGAAGCAGCCATCCCGCGTGCTGCTCGTCGCGGCCGGTCTGCTGACCCAGCTGATCGGCGCGGCCTGCTTCGTGCTCGGGCTCGCCTCGATCCCGGTGGTCAGTGATCTGAAGGGCGGGATGAGCGGCGTGATCGCGAGCGTGATCGCGTCACTCGCTGCGATCGTGTGCGGCACGCTCGTGTGGCGCGGCCGGCTGGTGCCGCTCGCGCTCGCCGCCGGCCTCGACGTCGGATTCGGTATCGGGCTTCCGCGTGGCGGCTCAGCCGTTGGAGCGATGCTGCGCATGCTGCCTGCCGACGAGGCGAGCACCGCCGAGACGCTCGTGATCGTCGGCTCGGTCACGATGTTCATCGCCGCGATCCTGTGTGTGATCAGCGTGCCGAGCGCGCTCAAGCTGCGGCAGTGGGCGCGCGACGAGATCGCCGCGGCCGGCACGTCGCAGCTTGCCATGCCGCAGATGAATACATTCGCGATGCAGCAGCTCGACGCGGGCAACCTGCCGCCGCTGCGCTCGGCCGTCGACGAGCTCGCTCCCACGCGCGAGCGGCCTCGCTTCCACGCGAACGCACCGCTGCCGCTACCGGCCCCCGGCCCCGAGCCACGCTCGGGCAACACGTTGCGCGGGTTCTCGGCCCAGAAGCTGATGCCGACGCACGTCCTCAACATCGGGCCCCGCAACCGCGGCGGCAAACCTGCGATCATCATCGGCGTCGCGGTCACGCTGATCGCGATCGGCGTCATCGTGATCTCCGCCGCGGGCGGCTCGGGCCCCGACGAGGTCACCGCCAAGGATGGCTCCAGCGACGAGGTCCACTCGGTGATCTCGGGGTCGGCGAGCACGCCTGCGATCCATCCACCCCCGAAGACGGGCTCGGGCAGCGCAGCGCTCGTCGAGGTCGAAGTTGATGCCGGACCGACGGGGGCGGTGATTCCGCCGATCGACGACTTCGTCACGCGCTTTCACGATGCGCTCGGCACCGCGACCGCAGCCGACCTCGGGCTGCTGCTCGACACCAAGGTCTTCGCGTTCGGTGTCGAGTCCAACGACCTCGCCGAGGGGCGCGAGGCGGTTGTCACCCAGCTCCGCGCGGATCTCCCGGGCCCGGGCGCCGTGGCCGTGAAGTTCTCGCATGCAGGCACCGAGGGCGACTCCGCGTGGATCGCCGAGGAGCTGAAGATCGGAGGCAAGACGTTCGTGGTGACCGCTGCACTCGCGCTGCGCGAAGGTGCGTGGCAGATCGCGGCGCTTCACTGGGGCGAGGCGATGCCGAACGCGACCGCCTACCGGCTCGCGCGCGAGGGCAATCTGGGAATGCCCGACGTGATCCCGAATACCAATGATGGCAGCGAGCTCGCGAAGGCCATGCAGACCGCGTTTGCATCGAAGCCGTCGTTCGTCGAGGCGCGCAGCGCGCGGCCCGACGCCTTCAACTTCGGCAGCGCCTCGGGCGAGCGCCTCAAGGGTGGCGAGTCGATCAAGAAGATCTTCGCGCGCATCAACGCCGTGATTCGGCTGCACGATGCGGTGATGGTCGGCGTGCTCGGCGAGCGCGGCGGCTGGGGCGTCGCCAACGTGGACTTCACCGATGCCGACAAGGACGGCACGGAGGTCACCCAGACCTTTCGTGTGCTCGCGGTCTGGGTCAAGGAAGATGCCGGCTGGCGCATCGTCCAGACCCAGTGGTCGAACGCACGCTGATTTAAACTGCGCCCTTGCTAGCGAGCGAGCGAGGCGAGCTCGGCGGTCGAGAAGAAGAACGCGATTTCTTCCTTCGCGGTCTCCGGCGCATCCGAGCCGTGCACGGCGTTGCGCTCGATGTTGGTCGCGAACTCCTTACGGATCGTGCCGGCGTCGGCCTTCTCCGGGTTTGTCGCACCCATCACCTGGCGGTTCTTGGCGACGGCGCCTTCACCCTCGAGCACCTGCACGACAACCGGACCCTCGGTCATGAACTTGACGAGGTCGTTGTAGAACGGGCGCTCCTTGTGGACGGCGTAGAACGCCTTGGCCTGTGCGTCGGTCAGGCGAACCATCTTCGAGGCGAGGATGCGGAGGCCAGCGCCTTCGAGCTTCGCGGTGATGCCACCGATCGAGTTGTTCGCAACGGCGTCGGGCTTGATGATCGAAAACGTACGTTCGAGAGCCATATTGGCCCTCGTCTAACACGGCTCACCGGGTGCTGACTACCGCTGGCCAGGGCTTGCACGGAATGACACCCCCAGTGCCCCCCGGCTAACCCCCCAGTCACCCCAGGGCTAAGCCACCGGGGACAGGACGCCGATCAGCGGTCTCGCGCTGGTGCGGTAGTTGCTGAGTGGGCTGTCATGAAACGCGCATTCTCCTTCGCCTTGTTGCTGCTCGCCGCGTGCGGCAGTGAACAGAGTTCCTCCTCTTCGTCGCTGACAAGAGAGCCATACGAGTGCAGTGACGTGGAGGTCCATGTCATTGGCATCCGCGAAGCGACCGAAGGCGACGGTGGCGGCGCGACGGTCGTCCTCGCGCGTCCCGGTCGCCACATCCTGGTGCTCAACGCCTACGACGAGACGCACTGGAACGTCGAGGTCAAGAACGGCGCGACGCTCGAGCGCGTCTACGCGGTCGGCCACCACCCGCAGCACGTCAAGACCAACGTCACGACCAAGATCGAGACCGAGAGCGCGATGGAAGGTGGCGCCGATGTGAACGGCTACTCGTTCCCCGATCGCAGCACCGAGGCCCTGCTCAAGCTCGCGTCGATCCGCGTCGACCGCCACGCGACCAGCTTCCATGGTTGCGTCTCGGCCTCGAAGTGGACGATCGGAGAGAACCTTGCCGTGACCTCGGACTGCGCGACCGGTACGCACACGCAGTTCGACGCAGTCGTTGACTGTGACGGCGACAACGTGTGCGGTGACGACGACGGCGGTGGTGGTGGAAGCGACGGCGACCTATACTGACGCGGTGCGCCGACTGACTCTCCTGCTTGGACTTGCTGCCTGCGGTGGCGATGATGGCGCGGGCGCGCCCGGAACCCGGACCTTCGAGTTCGGTCCATACCCGCTCGCCGCGGGGCAGGAGATCAATAGCCAGTGCGTGAGCGTCAAGCTCGATAACGCCGAGGCGATCTACGTCAACTCCGTCGAGCTCACGACCGGTCCCGGGTTTCATCACTCGAACTGGTTCTGGGTTCCCGACTATCTGTTCGATAGCGAGGACGGCACCTGGGACTGCGAGTCACGTGGCTACGACGAGGCGAGCGCGGGCTTTCAGGGCGGCGTGCTCTACGCGCAGTCGACGCAGGCCACGCACGAGATCCAGGCCTTCCCGCCGGGCGTCGCGATCGTGATCCCCGCGCACTCGCGGATCCTCGCCGGCACGCACCTGCTGAACACCGGCGACGACAACCTGTCGGTCCCGATCGCTCTCTCGATCACCACGATCGCGGAGCCGACCACCAAGCTCGCCGGCATGGGCTTCGTGAACCAGTCGATCACGATCCCACCGCAGCGCGACTCGCGGATGACGCTCGAGTGCGACATCTCCACGCCGCATCAGAACACGCTGAGCCGCCCCGTCGATTTCTCGATGTACTACGCGCTCGCGCACTATCACGAGCTCGGCACCGGCGTGACGCTCGAGGCCGTGCGCGCCGACGGAACCTCGGAGATGATCTTCGAGACCGTTAACCGCATCGGCGACGTGCTCGGTGGCCCGATCGCTCCAGCGTTCTCGCTGGCGGGTTACGACAAGCTGCGCTTCTCCTGCAACTTCAACAACCCGCGTACGAGCAACGTTCGCTGGGGCGTTGGCGACAAGGAGATGTGCGCGTTTCTCGCGTTCACCGACTCGGAGCGGTCATTCAGCGGCGGCGCGCTCACGTACAACACGGTGCCGACCACGGTCGATCACGGCAGCTTCGTCGAGAGCACCTATGACTGCACGGTGCTCATCTCCGAAGCGCACCTGTAACTAGGGGTCTTCGCCCGGAACGGGATCCTCGATGTAGCTGTTGACGGGCTTGTCGCCTAGGAAGTCGTTGACCCAGTCCTCGAGCGTCACGTCGTGCTGCTCGATATCCGAGCCCGCGAACGAGAACAGTGTGGTGCAGTGGCTGTCGTTGACGTTGCGCCAGTATGGGATGAAGTAGTCGAGGTTATCGCGCGTGTCGTACTGGTCCACCAGCAGCTGCGTGTCCGCGTCCCACATGCGCATGATCTCTTCCTTGGGCGGGAAGTTGTAGAAGCGCTCGTAGGAGTACAGCGTGAAGTCGAGGTCGCGACGGAAGTAGGTCGTGGCCAGACGGTCGTTCGGGAACTGGTCGGCGATCGCCGTGTTCATCGAGCCCATGTCTTCGAACGTGAAGCCGGGCGGCTGCTCGGGCGCGAGCGAGTCGACGTTCCACGCCGAGCGAATCTTCGCGTGCATCGGCGCCGAGTAGCCCGTGGACGGGAACACGGGGCCCGAGTCGTTGAGCATGTAGCCCTTCTTGACCGACGAGATGCCGTTGCGAAGGAAGTGATAGTTCACGAGCGAGCCGACGCCGCCGGCCGAGCAGCCGGTGACGAACAGCTTCGGGATGTTCGTGAAGTTTGCTTCGATCCACGTGGTGAGCGCGGCCGCGGCGGCGTGACCGTCGTGGTGGAACTCGACCGAGTCAGTACCGCCCTCCTCGGTGTACGTCGCGACCGCGTTGCCGGTGTGAACGTCACCCGTGCAGTACGGCACATAGATGAAGTTCCAGTCGGAGGTCGGCATGTTCTCGGCGTCGCGGTTGAGGAACGGCGAGATGAACGGAGCGAGCTTGTAGTGATCGTCCTTGAGGCCGTTGACGTTCGCGGCGCCGCGGATCCCGTTCATGCCGGTACAGCTCTCGTAGTCCCAGCATGCGCCACCGGGCTCGAGCACGACGACGAGGTTGTCGCTCTTGCCCGAGAAGTTCGCGAACATCTTGTACGGCGTGTTGTTGCCGCACACGACGCCCGGCGGCTCGATCTTGACCCACGACTCGTAGACGTCGCGAGTGGGATTGAGCACGGGCTCGACTGGAATCTCGCCGTTGTCCCCGCACGCCCCGCTGACGAGAACCGCCACGCACAGCACTGACCTCATGGCCGGAACGTACAGCTTGCGCATTGGCCGGACCAACGGAAATCGCGTGTGAGCGCGCTACACAAACGAGTTCCGCGGGGCTCTAACCGATGACTTTGGCGAGCGTCGTACCCATCTCGGCAGGCGTCTTGGCGACCATGATGCCAGCCGCCTCGAGCGCCGCGATCTTGTCCTTCGCCGCGCCCTTACCACCCGAGATGATCGCGCCGGCGTGACCCATGCGCTTGCCCGGAGGCGCCGTCTGACCGCCGATGAACGCGGCGACGGGCTTCTTGATGTGGTCCTTGATGAACTGCGCGGCGCGCTCCTCGGAGTCGCCACCGATCTCGCCGATCATGAAGATCGACGACGTGCCCGGGTCCTCGGCGAACCACGCGAGCGCATCGATGAAGTCGGTGCCCTTGACGGGATCTCCACCGATGCCGATCGCCGTCGACTGACCGAGACCGAGCTTGGTGAGCTGGCCGACGACCTCGTAGGTCAGCGTGCCGGAGCGCGACACCACGCCCACGCCGCCCGGCTTGTGGATGTAGCCCGGCATGATGCCGACCTTGCACTGACCGGGCGTGATCACGCCGGGGCAGTTCGGACCGACGAGGATGACGCCCGGGTAGTCGCGGTCGAGGACGTACTTGACCTTGACCATGTCGCGCGCCGGGATGCCCTCGGTGATGCAGATGACGAGGTCGATGCCCGCGGCGGCCGCCTCGATGATCGAGTCAGCGGCGAACGGGGGCGGCACGTAGATGACGCTCGTGTTCGCGCCGCGCTTCTCGACGGCTTCCTGGACGGTGTCGAACATCGGGACCTTCTCGAGGCCTTCGACCTTCGAGCCGCCCTTGCCGGGGGTCACGCCGGCGACGACGTTCGTCCCGTACTCGATCGCCTGCTTGGTGTGGAAGGCACCGGCTGCACCGGACATGCCCTGAACGACGAGACGCGTGTGGTGTCCAACGAGAACGCTCATCTACTTCTTACCTCCGGCCACCGCGACGACCTTCTGCGCGCCATCGGCCATGTCGGCCGCAGCGGTGATGTTGAG
The DNA here is from genome assembly GCA_038322185.1 of Haliangiales bacterium. Taxonomy (GTDB): domain Bacteria; phylum Myxococcota_A; class Polyangia; order Haliangiales; family Haliangiaceae; genus JABFXX01. Next base: position 36,432 of record JBBQFU010000024.1, on the reverse strand, counting down.
ACCGCTGTCGGCGAGCATCTTCTTGCCCAGCTCGACGTTCGTGCCTTCGAGGCGAACGATGAGCGGCAGCTTCAGGCCCGTCTCCTTCACGGCGGCGATGACGCCGGCCGCGATCGTGTCGCTCTTCATGATGCCGCCGAAGATGTTGACGAAGATCGCCTTCACCTCCGGGTCGCTCGTGATGATCTTGAACGCGGCGGTGACCTTCTCGGCCGTCGCGCCGCCACCGACATCGAGGAAGTTCGCCGGCGAACCGCCATAGAACTTGATGATGTCCATCGTCGACATCGCGAGACCCGCGCCGTTGACGAGGCAGCCGATGTTGCCCTCGAGCGAGATGTAGCTGAGGTCCCACTTCTTGGCCTCGATCTCCTGTGCGTCCTCTTCGTTGAGGTCACGCAGCGCCTCGAGCTCGGGGTGGCGGAACATCGCGTTGTCGTCGAAGTTGATCTTGGCGTCGAGCGCGAGGACCTTGCCGTCCTTCGTGGTGATCAGCGGGTTGACCTCGAGCAGCGAGCAGTCGAGCTCGTCGTAGGCGCGCGTCAGCGAGACCATGAACTTGTGGAGCTCGTTGGCGACCTTGCCGCCGATGCCGAGGCCCTTCGCGAGCGTGCGCGACTGCCAGCCCTGCCAGCCGAGCGCGGGGTCGACCGGGTACTTCAGGATCTTCTCGGGGTGCTTCTCGGCAACCTCCTCGATGTCCATGCCGCCCTCGGTCGAGGCCATCACCGTGGTGAACCCGGTGGCGCGGTCGAGCAGCATGCCGAGGTAGTACTCGTGCTCGATGGCGAGACCCTGCTCGACGAGGATGCGCTGGACCTTCTTGCCCTCGGGGCCGGTCTGCGGCGTGATGAGCTGCATGCCGAAGATCTTCTTCACGGCTGCTTCGGCGTCTTCACGGGTCTTCGCGACCTTGACGCCGCCGCCCTTGCCGCGACCGCCTGCGTGAATCTGCGCCTTGACGACGACAACGTCGGTGCCGCCCTGCTGCTGCACCTTCGGGATGGCCGCGATGGCCTCCTCGACGCTGGTGGCAGCGATGCCGATCGGAACCGGCACGCCGTACTTCGAGAACAGCTGCTTGCCTTGGTACTCGTGGATCTTCACGTCGCCGGGTGTATCACAGGACCCTCCGCCGAGGATCAGGGCCCGAGGACGATCGGCGTCACGCCCGCGGCGAACCGGCCGTCGGGGTAGTCGATCGACACCGACGGTGCGAGGTCCGCCGTCGTGCACGTCGATGCGACGCACGCGGTGACCTTGCCGGTCGCGTTCCCCGCGATCACGGCGTGGTGGTCGCCGGCCTGGTAGAGCTCGCGTCCTGCATCGGTGGCCGACGCGCCGACGCGGCGCAGCGGCGCAACCGTGCGATCACGTTCGCCGATCGTCACGGTGACCTCGCCGGCGGCGGCGAGTGCCCCGCGTACGATGACCTCGAGGCTTTGTCCCGAAGGCCACGTCAGCGCCTTGCCGCCGCCGCCGCTCGCGCGTACCTCGCGCACGCCATGGCCCGCGGTGCCGCGCGTGCCGAGCTCGGGCGCGCCGCCTTCTGGTAGGCCGCGCAGGTCGTAAACGCCCTCGCTCTCGACCGGGACCTCGAGGGTCCAGGCGCTGGAGCCGACGCGATAGCGCGCGAGCGCGTGCACGCCGAACCGATTCTTGCCGGCGACGGTTCCGGACACCGTGATCGTCGGGCGCAGCGCGAGCACGAGCGGGCCTGTTCCGATCACCCGCGGCAGCGAGCGCTGGTCGGCGGTCTCGGCGAGCACGGCCCAGCCTGGTTCGGCGGGGATCGTGAACGTGCCGTCGTCGCGCGACTGCGCGACGGCCATGGCCTCGGCATTCGGGCGGAAGTAGCCGCGCCGCGGATCGCCGACGAGCTCGCCGCGCCACGCGATCACGGTCGCGCGGCCGGGCGGAGAGACCTTGCCGGTGATCATGGTGGAGACCGGCGACGCCGCGACCGGCGTGTGCTGCGCGATCAGGCGATGCGCCTCCGCGTACTGGCCGCGCATGAACGCGATCTCGATCCGCAGCTCGTCGAGCGCAGCCGACGGCGGCAGCCCTGCAGCGGTGAGTGCATCGGAGGCGCGCCGGGTGACGAAGAAGGCATCGTCGAGCGCACGGTCGTCGCCGCGCTCGAGATAAATGGCGGCCTCGATCTCCGCGATCTGGGTCATCCGGCGCGCATCGTTCGTCGACTCGAAGAACTTGCGAGCCGTCTGGGCGTGGGCGAGCGCGTCGAGATACGCGGTCGGATAGCGGTTGTTCTGCGCGAGCTGCTGGTACGCGATCGCAGACATCGTCTCGATCGCACCCGCGAGCATCGGATCCTCCTTGGCTGCAGACCGTGCGAGCACCAGGGCGCGCTGGATCTCGGGATGGAGGACGGGCGCGGTGCCCGGTTCTTCGAGGCGCGGCAGCGGGGCAGTCGCGGGCTGAGCGAGCGCATTCATCGCCGCATCGAGCAGGCCCACGTAGACCTCGGCCTCGACCCGGTGATCGCCGAGACCCTCGAGCAGCTTCTGCGCGCGCAGATAGCTCTCGCGCGCCTTGTCGATCATGCCGCCGCGTAGATAGCCGTGACCGCCAGCAACAACGACGGTCGGTAGTAGCGTCGGCCACCCGATTGCCGTCGCCTCCGTCTCGAGCTCGGCAAGGGTGGTGTCGAGCTGCTGTGGCCCCACGCTGAGCGCGGAGTAGGTACGCGCGAGGAAGCCGAGCACCTTCGAGCGCTGCGGCTCCTGCTTCGGGATGCGCGCGGGCTTCGCGGGTTGTGCGCGGTCGCAGCCACCAAGATGCGGCAGCATGCCGTGGAGATCGATCACGTCGTAGATCTGTGCGGGTGCGTCGCGGAGCGCGAACGTGATCGCGCTCACTTGATCGCGCACGCCCTCGAGACACGCGACGCGATCGGGGAACAGGCGCGCCGACTTCGCGCGGCACGCCTTCTGGTAGCTCGCGATCCACTTGTCGCGAAATTGATCGAACGTGGTCGTGGCGCGCTGAAACGCGGCACCCGCTGCCTCACCGTTGCGCGCGAGCCTGCCGCGGACAGCCGGAGACCACGCCTCCTCGAGCTCGCGCTCGGGTGCGTCGCACGCGTTGGGGACCGCGACCGGCCGGCGCAGGAGCACGAACACGATCGCGAGGACGACCATCGCGGCGAGGGCGAACAGCGTCATCGCGAGCCGGCGGCGCGCAGGGATGCGAGAGGCGCGCTCGAGCGCGTCGATCAGCTCCTCGAGCGTGGGCCAGCGCTTCGCGGGATCCGGATCGAGCCCGCGCGCGAGCACCACGCGCACGGCGCCGGGCAGCTTCGCGGACAGGTGGGCGACGCCCGCCGACACCGCCTGCTCCATCTCGTCGAGGGTACTGCCCTTGAACGGACGCTCGCCGGTGAGTGCCTGCCACGCGGTCACGCAGTAGGCGAACTGATCGGTGCGCGGATCCGGCGTGCTGCCGCGATACTGCTCCGGCGCCATGTACGCCGGCGTTCCGATCAACGCACCTGTCAGCGTGAGTCGCGTGTCGAGCACCGACTCGGACCCCGGCTCTGCGTTCGCGTCGCGACCATCGACCTCGTGCTCGTCGAGGATGCCCCGGGCGAGGCCGAAGTCGGTGACGAGCACGCGACCATCGCGGCTGCGCAACACGTTGTGCGGCTTGAAGTCGCGATGCACCACGCCGGCCTCGTGCGCGGCCGAGAGACCGCGGCCCGCTGCGATCAACGCGGTCCACACCTGCTCGACCGGATGGCCCATCGCGAGCCACGTATCGAGTGACGCGCCGTCGACGAGCTCCATGGCGATGTAGTCGCGATCTCCGACGGTGCCGACCTCGTAGACCGTGAGCACGTTGGGGTGCTTGAGCTTGGCCATCGCCACGGCCTCGCGCAGCAGGCGCTGGCGGAGCTGCGGTGACGCGCCAGCGAACTTGATGACCTTGATCGCGATCGAGCGCTGGAGATCGGGATCGCGAGCGGCCCACACCACGCCCATCCCGCCTTCGCCGAGAATACGCTCGAGCTTGTACTTGCCCAGCTGCGCGCCCGGAGCGAGCGCGATCGGCTTGCTCGCGCTCTCCGGATCCGAGGCGGTGTTCTCGAGCCCGAGGTCGCTCACTCAGCTTCCGACCGCCGAGGCCACCAGATGAACGCGGACAGCGCGAACGTGATCGGCAGCGCCATCATGGCGATCGACGGGTCGAGCAGGTCTCGCAACAGTCCGAGCAGCGTCGGTGACCACAGGTCGCCGAACAGATGGATCGCGAAGATCATCGCGGCCATCGCGCTCGCCCGCAGCTCCGGGGGCACGCCGCGCAGGCCGATCGCATTGACCGGCGAGGTCGACAGGAACAGGCCGCACTCGGCGAGGAACGCGAACACGAAGAACAACACGGGCGTTGGCATCAGGAATGCCGCGGCCGCGAGCGGAGCGGCCCACACCATGCCGATCGCGCACACGCGCAGCAATGCGTTGACGCCGGAGCGATTCTCGCGCGAGTCGTATGCGGCATCCGCATTCACCGGTGGCAACGCTCGTTGCGCGCGGTCCGCCCAGTGGCCGCCCACGAGCGTACCGATCACGCCCGACAGCACCGTGATGAGGCCGAAGTAGTAGTTCGCGGTCGCGTTGGTGAGCTGGGTCGGAAACCGATCCGCGAGGAACGTCGGCGCCCAGTGCGCGAACGCCCCGAGCGCAGCGGTGTATGCGCAGTAACCAAGCACCGCGCGGCGAAACAGCGGGATCTGCGACAGTGTGCGCAGTCCGTCGACGACGCTGCCCTTGGCCTCGCGCAGCTTGCGCTGCGGCTCGACAATGAGCAGGCACGAGAGCGCGAGCACGACGCCGGGACCGCCGCAGATGAAGAACGCCGCGCGCCAGCCCCAGCGCGCCTCGATGAAGCCACCGAGCACGTAGCCGAGTGCGGAGCCGACCGGGATGGCGAGATAGAAGATCGCGAGTGCACGGCCTTTGCTCGCGGGCGGCGTGAGGTCGTCGATGATCGTCGGTGCGAGCGTGGCGTAGCTCGCCTCGCCAACGCCGACGAGGACGCGCGCCGCGATCAGCATCGGGAAGCTCTCGGCGAAGCCGGATGCGACGGTGGCGATGCTCCAGACCGCAACGCCGATCGCGATGAGGCCTTTCCGGGTTCCCTTGTCCGCGCGGGCGCCGAACAGCGGCGACGTCACGAAGTAGCCGAGCAAGAATGCCGTCGCCAGCAGGCCCGCCTGCAAGTTCGACAGGTCGAGCCCGCCTTCGGCGACCGGTAAGCGGACCTTGCTCAGCACGGCCGCCACGATCATGCGGTCGATGTAATTGAGCAGATTGAGCGCGGTGAGGAGGACGATGATCGCCGTACGATTCTTGATCATCAGGTCCTTCGCCGAACAATAAACGATTCGTGTAGCGTTGGCGCGTGGGTTTGCCGGCCAGGCCGAAATGCGTGGTGAGGATTCCAGGCGCGCTGTTCGCCGGCGAGACCGCCACGCTTCACGTCTCGTTGACGATGGAGAAGGACACGAAGGTCGAGTTCGTCATGATCCGTCTCCGCGGTCGGCAGGGTTGGGTGAGCGGCGCAGGGCAGGCGACCACGGCCTACAACGTCGACCTGCCGTCGCTCGGCAAACGCGTGATGGAGGAGGGCGTGCTCGAGCCGGGAACGAAGACGTTCGCGCTGTCGTTCACGTTGCCGCACGCCATGGCGCCGTCTCACCAGATCAGCCCTGCGAATGCGCGCCTGCTGATCGACGTCCACGTCTCGATCCCGTGGTGGCGCGACGGCCGCTACAGCTTCGTGGCGCCGGTGCGCCTGCCGCCGCCCGACCAAGTCGCGCGCAGACCGCTCGTCACCCGCCATCCGTTCGAAGCGATCGCCGGCCAGCCGCGCCTCGAGCTGTCCCTCGCATCGTCGACGCTCGTCGCCGGCGAGGACGTGGTCGGCTCGTGCGCGGTGTTTCACATGACCGACAGCAAGGCGCGCGAGATCGAGGTCACGTTCGAGCCGCGCGTGACGCTGCTTGGCCACCGGCGCACCGAGGCGGTGACGGGGCCGGGCTATCGCTCGACGCTGCGCCTGGCCGCCGGTAAGGCGGGGCAGGCGGTGCCGTTCAGGATCGCCCTTCCGCACGACATGACGCCGTCGTTCAAGACCGCGACCCACGAGGTCGAGTGGTACATGAAGCTCGGCGTCGGTTCGTTCTTCGGCGGCAAGGTCTGGATGACCGTCCCGCTCACGATCCTCGACGCGCGGGCGGCGGAGACACTGCCTCCACTCACGCTCGCGCCGCGCCTGGCCGACGAGCGGGTGCTCGCCGCCTTCGAGCGGTTCGGTGCGAGCCGCGGGATGACCGTCGAGCGCGAGGAGCTCGACCGGTTTCCCGACGAGCAACCTGCGCTCGTGCGCGAGCTTGGCGACGCGACGATCCGCATCGGCTACGCCTACCGAGGCGAGCGAGGCACGTACCTCGTGTCACGCGTGCTGTATCCGCGGCTGGGGCTCGCACTCTCGGTCGTGCCGAGCACGCCGCTGCGCGAGCTGCTCAGCAAGGACATCACGATCGAGAACGCTGTCTGGGATCGTACGCACCACGTCGAGGGCCGCGAGGATTCGCAGATCGTGCCGTTCCTGCGCCACGCGTTGCCGGACGTGATCCTCGGCTCGCTCGTGCGCTGGACCGACGACGAGGTGGTGACCGAGCGCAGCATCGGCGTCGTCGACGAAGCCGCGCTCGCGCCGCTCGTGTCCGCGCTCGAATCGCTCGCCACGGCGATCGCCCACGCACGCGATGCGATCGCGGCTCCGGCCGGCACGAACACCGACCTCGGCGAGTGGCGCAAGCTCGCCGAGCGGCTCGGCGCACCGCTCACCGTCGGTGATCTGTCGATCCGCGGTGGAGCGCTCGACATGCAGCCGGTCGACCTCGGCCTGGACTTCGACGAGCAAGGACGCGCCAAGGAGATGCGCATCGGCGTGGGCGAGCGCCAGCCGCAGACCGACGAGGTCCCCGAGCGCGTGCGCGAGATGCTCGCAACGATCGCGAAGGACCTGCCCGATGTCGGCGTGAGCAGTGGCGTGGCGTGGGCCTCGATTCCACTGACCGCCGGCGGGACGGATGCGACACGCGTGCGCGAGGTCGTGCGATCGCTCCGCGGTGTTGTCGCCGCGCTCGTCGAGAGCGCTGGGCCGTATCGTTAGTCGCGAGTCGCCGGCACGAACGCGGTCGAGAAGACGGGCTCGGCGGTGTGCACGGCGAACCGTGCGGGCGGCGCATAGGCAGCGCAACGGTCGCCGGTGGTCAGCTCGTAGATCGGATCCGGATACAGCGCTCCGATCCGGTAGAAGCCGACCGCGTCGGCAGCGAAGCGTGCCGGGATATCGCACGCGCCGCTCGGCACAAACGCGAACATGTGTGGTGTGGTGCACGCGGCGTCCGTGAAATACACCACGGGTGTGAGTGGCGCGAACGGCACACACGCATAGCTGCCGTCGAGCAGGGTGACGCGGCAGTCGGCTTCGAGGTCGCGATCGTGCAGGTACACGTCGCGTTCGTGAACCTCGTCGGCCATCAGCTCGATCGGAACCAGCCGCTCGCCATCGGGCGGTACCTCCGCGCGAGCGAGTGTCGCGACCGGCGTGACCTCGCCCGCGGTGTAGAGCGACTGCGGGGGCGCGACCACGGCCACGCAGCTCTCGCCGAGTTGCTCGTAGACCTGTCCGCCGATCAGCCCGCCTCGCGCCACGACCGAGGTGCAACCGGTCTCCTGGATGCGAAGAAGCGTGCGGTCGGCGGTGACCAGCGGTGCCGAGCAGTCGGCGTTGGCGTAGTAGGTGGTCGTCGGCAAGTCCGGGATGCACGGCGCCTCGCTCGCGTTGGCGCTCGGCTGCAGCGTGCACGGGACCTCGAGCACGTGATCGGTGATCGCGCCGGGCATACGCCAGCCGTCGTCGCTGCCGTCGATCGCGAGCGTCAGCCGATCGTTCTCGAGCGTCGTCGTCACACGCACCGTCACGAACGAGTCGGTGGGAATCTCCTCGGCGAGGCCGAAGTAGAACAGCGGATCGGCGGGATACGGGCCGAAGCAGAAGCTGTCCTGCTGCTCCCAGCGCTGCGCCGGTGCTGCGATCGCGCCACCGGGCCGGTACAATCGCGACGGCCGCGTCATGCCGTTGAGCGTGAACGACCGCAGGAAGTAACCGGGCGGCTCCTCGGTCGCCATCACGCCGACCGGCTTCTGGCACGCGCTGTCGGTGAACACCGTGGTGCCGCCCGCGGAGGTGGGGATGCAGTGGCGCTCGCCCGATGACAGCAGCATCACGGTGCAATCCTCGTCGCGCTGCGAGTCGTGAAACACCGTGCGGTCGAAGTCACGCGTGCCGTCGGCGAGCTCGTACGTGATCAGCTGCAGGCGCGACCCGCTCTGCATCACCAACTCGGGACGCGTGTTGTCTCCGCAGGCGGCGAGCGCGAGGCAGACGGCAATCACGCGGCTCACGGGCACAGCGTACCTTGGTCCAGAAGTGACCTCCGCGCCTTTGTGTTCCTCCGGATCGCTTAGCGGTCCTTCGGCGAGTTGGCGACGGCGACGACTGCCTCGGCGAACGCGAGCGCGGCGGCCTCGCAATCGTCGAGCGTGCCGGTCAGCCATGCCGCCGCGAAGTTCGTCTCGGTCGGCGGCGGCATCACTTTCACCGCGCGAACGTCCGCGGCCTTGAGCGCCGCGTCGAGGCCGATCGTCGCTTCCATCGGCGGCGCGACGAGATAGGCCATCGGATCGCCGGGCTGCAGGCCCGCTTCCTTCGAGAGGTACTCGCCGAGCGACGAGATCACGTGCGGGAACACGGTGACAGTGCGTTTGCCGTCGGCGTCGTAGAAGCAGGCATCGTGCTCCAGGCAGCGCAGGAGCGCGTCGAGCGCGTGCTCGATCGCCTCGGGCTCGCTGGCTGCGAGCACGCCGAGGATCTCGCCCGACAGCCGGCCGCTCGAGTGCGCGGCACCCGCGTAGAAGCTGCGCGCGAAGATCACGTCGACCTGCGCGTGCTTCGTGGCCTCGTCGAGCGCGACGTAGGTCGGATCGTCTTGATCGACGGTGATGAGGCCAAGCGCGGTGTGCTTGGTTGGATCGCCACCGTAGGCGCGCACCATCGCCGGATCGGCGCGGGGCAGGCGGCGGATCGAGAGCACGGTCGGGAGGATCGGCTCGAGGATCATCGGTCTCGCTCCATGATGACGAGCTTCTGCCGGACCTGCGGAGGCCGCGGCGCGCGCTCGCCGGCTTCGCCCAGGCGCGCGAGGTCGAGCGTCACGCCGCTCGTGCGCTGCTCGATCATCGCCTTGGCGAACGATGACAACCGATCGGCGGCGTCGGTCGGCGGGATTCCGCGCGCGTGAATGTTGCTGATCATGTTGCGGTCCCCGTCGGTGCGCCCGCACTTGGGCTCGAAGACCACGTAGGCCGACAGTCCGTCGCCGGTGCCCAGGCCCGGGCGCTCGCCCAGCAGGATCATGGCGACCCTGGCGCCGACCTCCTGGCCAATCTCATCCTGGAGCCAGACCCGCGCGAACCGCGCTGCGATCGGCGAGCCGACGCTGAGGCCCTTTGCCTGGCAGGCCGCCGCGACCGCGTCGTACAGCGCCTTGCCCGAGCCCATACAGGCGACCGCCGACAGCCCGTCGGCGACGATGATCTGGACGTCCGGATTCCGGATGCACTGCGACTGCACGATCGCGAGCGACTCCTCGTCGAGCCGCCGGCCGAGGTCGGGCCGGAGCAGGAACTCGCGGTGGTCGGTCACCCGCGACTTCACCCCGATGAAGCCCTGTGCGGCCGCCCAGTCCGGCGGGAGCTCGGCACCGACGGCGGCATGGGCCACCGCCAGCTCGGCCTGGAACTGCAGCACGACGTCGGTCGCGTAGCGCGTACCTACATGGCCGATCCCGACGAGCGCGGTGGTGTGCCTGGCCGCCTCGGCCGCAAACGGCCGCTTCTCGGGCCTCGGCGTGTAGACCCGGGCCGGCGGCGCCGGAATCTCCGGCAGCGGTGGCGGGGGCGGCAGGGGGGCGGCGCTGCCCAGCTGATCGCGCAACGCGGCAATCAGCTGGCGGGTCCGGCTCACGGTGCCAACGTCACCACGCCGTCGCCGTGGCGCGCAATCCGCCGCCCAATTTTTTCTGGGCAATTGCACGACTTGGGGGGAAACTTGAATGGTGAACCGTCGTGCCCTCGGCACCGCGCTGGTACTGGCGATACTCGCCACGACTGCGCATGCCCGCGAGGCGCGGACGCTGACCGACATGGTCAAGAACCCGGACGGGTACGACCTGCTCGTGCCGCCGCCGCCTCCGACTGCACCGACGCTCGACGCGATCACGAAGAGCGGCCTCCACTGGCGGTTCGAGTCGGAGCGCGGACCCGTGCACGTGTGGATTCCCGCGGGTTACGACCCCGCGACCGCGGCGACCGTGGTGTTCGTGCACGGCTACCACACCAATATCGACGCTGCGTGGGACGAGTACCGCCTCGCCGAGCAGTTTGCACTGGCGGGTGTCAACGCGATGTTCATCGCCGGTGCCGCGCCCACCGGCAAGCGCGCGTCGATCGTGTGGCCGTCGCTCACCCAGCTGCTCGCGACCGTCGCGGGCCGCATCGATATCGCGATGCCCAAGCAACGGCTCGTCGCGGTCGGCCACTCCGGCGCGTACCGCACGCTCGCGCTGTGGCTCGAGAACGAGAAGCTCGACTCGGTCGTGTTGCTCGACGCCCTGTACGGCGAGTACCGCTTCGGTCCGTGGGCGCGCGACAAGGACACACGCCGGCTCGTCAACATCGCGTACGAGACCGGCCGCTTCAGCGACTACATGCATCGCTCGCTGCCGTCCACGGTGCGCGTCGATGGCCTGCCGACCGAGGGCTTCCCGGAGGGGCGCATCCTCTACGCGAAGACACCGGTCGGCCACTGGGCGCTCGTGACCGACGGCGTGGCGCTGCCACTGTCGCTACGTTCGCTCGCGCTGCCGCGCATCATGCTCCCCGCCGAGCTTCCCCTCGGGCTGCCGCTGCGCTGCGCGCCCAAGCTCGAGTCCGAGGCCGAAATGCGAGCCGCGGCGACCGCTGCGATCGCCGCGAAGATCGTCCTGCCGCCGCTCTGACGGTCCGGGCGATTACTGGATCGCTGCGACGTCGCCAAATAGCGGTCCGGGACGGTCGTTGACCCAGATATTTTTTTCCGTGAGCCACGCGTCAAACTCGGGAGTCGGCCGCTTGTTCAGCAACCGTCTGACCGTCGGGATGTCGTGATAGCTCGTGGACTGGTAGTTCAACATGATGTCGTCGCCGACCGGCATCGACATCAGATACGTGCAGCCCGCTGCACCGAGCAGCACCTTGAGGCTCTCCAGCTCGTCCTGGCTCATGCGCGCGTGATAGGTGAAGCATGCATCGCAGCCCATCGGCAGGCCGAGCAGCTTGCCCATGAAGTGATCCTCGAGCGCGGCGCGTGTGATCTGCGGACCGTCCTCGAGGTACTCCGGGCCGATGAAGCCGACCACGGTGTTGACGAGGAATGGCTTCCACCGCCGCGCGAGCCCATAGCAGCGCGCTTCGATCGTGACCTGGTCGGCGCCGTGATGCGTACCGGATGACAGCGCCGAACCCTGACCGGTCTCGAAGTACATGCGGTTCGGACCCTTCGTCGAGCCCTTCTCCATCATCATCGCGTACGCCTCGTCGAGCAGCTTCTTGCTGATCCCGAACGCGCGGTTGCCGGCCTCGCTGCCCGCGAGCGACTGAAACATCAGGTCCATCGGGCAGTGCAGCTTCTCGAGCGCCTTCATCTGCACGGTGACGTGCGAGAGCACGCAGTGCTGCGTCGGCACCTTGTTGCGCTTGAGCACGTCGTCGATCGCGGTGAGGATCTCCGCGGTCGATTCGGGCGTATCGGTCGCGGGGTTCACGCCGATCACCGCGTCGCCGCAGCCGTACGACAGGCCCTCGCGCATCGACGCCAGGATTCCCTGCACGTCGTCGGTTGGATGATTTGGCTGGCACCGCGACGACAGACGCTGCGGCAAGCCGAGCGTGTTGTTCGCGCGCACCACGACCTGGCACTTCGATCCAACCGTCATCAGATCGAAGTTCGACATCAGCTTCGCCGCAGCCGCTGCCATCTCCGGTGTGAGGCCGGGCGACACCGCGCGCAGCGTGGGGCCGGTGGTCTCGACGTCGAGGAGCCACTCGCGAAATTGTCCGACGGTCAGATGCGCGACCGCGCGATACGCCTGGTCGTCGAGCTCGTCCTCGGCGTTGCGCGTGACCTCGTCGATCTCGTACGGGACCACCGGGTTCTGGCGCAGGTCGCCGAGCGTCAGATCCGCGAGCACCGCGCGTGCGGCCACTCGCTCGACAGCATCGCGCGCGGACACGCCGGCGAGGTCATCACCACTCTTGGGAGGGTTCGCCTTTGCGAGGACCTCTTTGACCGAGTCGAAGCGATAGCTCACGCCTCGGATGGTCGATGCCAGGTGCACGGCTTGGCACTGTAACCGAAAAAAACGCCGCCCATCGATTCGCGGGATCCAAGGATCCTGTTCAGCGACGGGCGGCGGGGTGGAAAGCTAACTAGCGACTCGAGTAGAAAAAGGGCGAAGAGGCGACGACTGCTGATCGACACAGAGGTCGGAACTCGATCGGGTATTTTATTGGTGACCGGTCTCAACGACCAACCAGTCGCACAGGACCGTCGTCTCTTCTGAGCCGAGACATGTGCACCTCGTGTGCCGCGCTGTAGGTGCCTTCCCAAGACATTTGAGCCATCACGATCGAGCGCTCTTGGCGACAGCACAGATCCAACGTCGCGATTGCGCACGTTAGAAGACCTCGGATCTGCCGTATTGGATTCACCTTGTCCGTCGCTTGCCGCACGCCGTGAACGACTGGAACCGCAACGGTGAGATCGACGAGCGCGACCGCAAGCTGTTCGAGCTGGAGTACGACGGCGCTGGCGGCGAGCTCGCGGCGGGCGATCCGCGGCGGCGTTCGACCTATCGCTTCGACGTTGGCGACGTGCTGTGGGCGCGCGCGATGCTGTCGTTCCAGCGCGGGCTCGTGGTCGTGCTCGCTTATCGCTGGTCCGAGCTCGACAAGCTGTTCGGCGATGGCGACCGCCAACAGCCGATGGTGATCAAGCTTGTCGATCCCGGTCGCGTGCGGCGCGCGCACAACCTGTTCGTCTCCGCGATCGCCTTCTCGGGTCAGGAGCGCGAGGCCTATCTGCGTGAGACCGACGATGACCGCGAGTGGGTGCCCAACCCGCGGCAGAAGAGCTATGCGATGCCGCTCACGGTCGACGCGCAGCTCTACGACACCTGGAGCAAAATTCTCGGGGATCTCCAGCGCTGGCTCGCAGGACAGGAGGGTGTCTCGCTTCGCGAAGCCTTTGCGCTCGTCGATGAGGACGACGCAAAAATGTTGCCCGACGCATACGTGGATCTCGGACGGATGCTGCGTGATCCAATCGACATCGTGTTCGACGTGAGCTCGCGCGGCGACAAGACCGCGACCATCGAGCGTGCCGTCCGCGGGCTCCTCGGAAACGGCTATGTAAAATCGATGCGGGCATCGCCGCTCGTCGGGCGACTGAAGCACATGAAGGAACAGCTGGTTCGGGGCGAGGATTCGCTCGAAAGGAAGCTCCGGTACCTGTTCTGGCTCAATTAGCTGCGTCGCTGAGAGTCCTTCTCGCGGGCCTGTCGCACGCTGCGCGCCCGCGCCCACCAGGGTCACACGGCATGGCCGTTGCTCGAGTGTGACGCCACATGTCGCGCACAACAGTCCTCGCGGTCGTTCTCGCGTTGACATCGATCGCGTCGGCAGACACCCACCAGGGCCTGGGCGAGACCGCCCAGTATCAGCAGGCCGACCAGGCGATCGTGGGCGGTAGCGACGTGCCCGCGGGCAAGTGGCCGGACACGGTCGCCGTCCTCGGCCAGACCGGCATCTGCAGCGGCACCCTCATCGCCCCCAACGTCGTGCTGACCGCGGGTCACTGCGCTGATATTGCGCCGCTCACCGTGATCGCCAACACCACCGACTACGCCGCCGGCGGTGGCGCCAAGGTCAAGGTCGCGCGCACCGTCGCCTATCCCAACTGGGACACCACCTACGATGTCGCGGTCGTGATCCTCGCGGAGCCGATCACCTCGGTCACGCCGCGCGCCATCGGTACCTCGTGCAGCTTTCGCCAGTTCATGCCGGACACCCAGGTGCGCCTGGTGGGCTTTGGCGCGACTGACATCCAGGGAGTCACCTCGAACACGCAACTCAAGGAAGTGATGACCGCGGTGATCGACCCGACCTGCAGCGGTGGCTTCGGCTGCAACAAGAGCGTGTCGCCCGGTGGTGAGTTCGTTGCCGGAGGAACCGGCGACTCCTGCTTCGGTGACTCGGGCGGTCCCGTCTATCTCGAGACCCCGCGCGGCACCATCCTCATCGGCGCTGTCTCGCGTGGCGTGAACAACTCGGCGACCCCGTGCGGTAGCGGCGGCATCTACGTTCGCACCGACAAGATTGCAGCGTGGATCGAGGAGACGGTCGGCAAGGCTGTCGCCACCGACAACTGCGAAGGTGACGAGACCGGCGCCGCGAGCGACGACGAGACCGCGTCGACCGACGAGGTTGGCTGCAGCACCACCGGTTCGGGTACCAGCACGCTCGGCTTTGGCGCTCTCGCGCTGGGCCTCGCGCTCGCTCGCCGCCGTCGCCGCCAGTAGACGATCGCCGCTTGGTGGCTGAGGGTGTGGCCGGTGCCGCGCCTCCCACGATGGGAGCGTTCCCCCATGCAACTGCGCGGGACTCCCAGGCAACTTTGCGCCGAGTTGTGCATCGCGCTGCACCACGTGAGCAGCGAACTGCGCCGACGATGCGCATGACTGCGCCGTTCTCCACGCGGAGCGCGTGTGCGTCATCGCCGCAGCCGCGGCACGACCGTTGCTGAATGCCTTACGCATGTCGCGATGCACGCTCCTGGGTCTGGTTCTCGCCACCTCCGCCACCGTCGCCTCGGCGGAATCGCTCCCCGATCTGACGCCGACCCTGCCCGAGCAGCACGAGGGCATCGTCGGCGGCTCCAATGCCCCGGCCGGCAAGTGGCCCGACACGGTCGCCGTGATCGGCCCGCAGGGCGCGTGCACCGGAACCCTGATCGCACCGGACATCGTGCTGACGGCCGGCCACTGCGCCGAGATTGCGCCGAACGCCGTGGTCGCAAACACCACCGACTACGAGGGCGCCGGGGGCGTTCGCGTCGGCGTCACCCGCACCGTCGCCTATCCCAACTGGGAGAACTCCTACGACGTCGCGATCGTGATCCTCAGCCAGCCGATCACCGGCGTCACCCCGCGCAAGGTCGGCACGGCGTGCACCTTCAACGCCTTCACCGCCAACACGATGGTTCACCTGGTCGGCTTCGGCGCCACCGACATGGCGGGCGAGGCGGCCAACACGCTGCTCAAGGAAGCGACCACCGCCGTCACCGATCCAACCTGCGCCACGGGCAGCGGCTGCATGGCCGCGGTCGCGCCCGGTGGTGAGTTCGTCGCGGGCGGTACCGGCCAGGCCGACTCCTGCTTCGGTGACTCGGGCGGCCCGGTCTACCTCGACACGCCGCGTGGCATGGTCGTGATCGGTGCCGTCTCGCGCGGTGTCGAGAACTCTCCGACCGCGTGCGGCGGTGGTGGCATCTACGTTCGCACCGACAAGATCCTGCAGTGGATCGAGACGACCGCGGGCAAGGCCGTGATGAAGGACGACTGCGTGACCGGCCCCGACACGGGCGGCACGGGCACGGGCTCGGGCAGTGGCTCGGGCACCGGCGAGGATCTCGAAGGCGGAACCAACTTCGGCGATGTCACGGGTGGCTGCAGCGCGAGCGGTACCGGCAGCACGTCGACCGTTGGCTTCGCGTTCCTCGCGCTCGGCATGATGCTGTCGCGCCGTCGCCGCGGTTTCTCCGCGAAGCCGGCCGAGGCGAAGCCCGCCGAGGACCCGACGCCCGTTCGTACGTGAGCGTGTCGCGCGCTGCCTACTCGTCCTCGTCCTCGTCGTCGTCGTCGTCGTCGTCGTCGTCGTCGTCGGACTTGAGCTTCTCGAGCGCACGCTGCTTGATGCGCATGGCCTGCAGGTCGGGCTTGCTCTCGATATCCTTCATGAGAATGGGAATGCGGCGGAGCAGATGCTTGAGCGTCTTGCTCGGCAGCTCCACGTGCGGGGCGATGAAGCCGAGCACATAGATGTACGCGCTGGCCTCCGGACTCTCGATGTCATCCTCGATGAGCTCGAGCAGCTCCTCGGCAATCGTTTGCAGCGCCGCGTGCGTGCGGCGATCCGTGATCAGCGGCTCGACCTTCGCGTTCTCGGCGGAGTCGCCGCGACCGATCACGTCGAACAGCTCGTTGGCCTTGGGCGCGACCGCATCGAGGACCGTGCGGTTGTCACGCACGAGCGCGCGCAGCGCCTTCGTGGTCCCGTCGCGTTTTTTCGGCGTCTCCGCTTCGACCTCCGAGAGCCCATCGTGGCGAACGATGACCGCGAGCCGGCCACACAGGCGCGCCGCGGAATCGACCGACAGCGGCGAGCTCGTCTTGCTCGCGGTCAACATCATCTCGCGCACGAATTCGCTGAGCGCGTCGCTCGCACTACTACTCTCGAGCAAGCTCGGACGATCGGTTCCCATGGCGCGCAGCATAGCTGGATTGTGGTGTCCGGCCGGCATGGCCGCGGCGCGGACATGGGTGTCCGAGCGGTGGACAGCGTCGAGGCAACGTCGCGAGATCGCAGGTGCGCGCAAATGGCCCTGTCATTGCTGTTGCGCCGCGCATGCAAAACGTTACGTCTTTCGTGTCTTCTCTCGTTTCATCGCTTCTCGTCGTCGGCGTGCTCGGCGCGTCACCACCCGCCGAGGCCGGCCTGGTCGGGATGCCCGTGGTCGGCGGCAAGCTGGTCAGGCCCGGCGATTGGCCCGATGTTGTGGCCGTCCTGACCGAGGACGGCGGCCTGTGCAGCGGGACCATGCTGGGCGCGGACCTCGTGCTGACGGCCGGGCATTGTATCGGCGGCCATCCGGTCGAGGTCATCATCGGCTCGGTCGACCTCGCGCGGCCGGGCGGCGAGCGGCGCGCCGTGAAGTGGTCGAAGGCGTATCCGAACTGGGAGTTCCGCTACGACGTGGGCGTGGTGATGCTCGAGAACCCGGTGCAGGTGAAGCAGCGCGCGATCGCGGAGAATTGCGCGAGCGGCAAGCGCAACCGGCTCGTGGCCGGCACGCGCGTCGAGGTCGTTGGCTTCGGACTGACCACGAAGACCGCGACCGACAACAACACGCGCCTGCACGCCGCGATGATCGAGGTCGTCGACGGGCTGTGCGAGAACGACGAGACGTGCAAGGAGTCGATCGCGCCGGGCGGCGAGTTCACTGCCGGTGGACATGGCGCCGACGCGTGCTTCGGCGACTCGGGCGGGCCGGTGTACATCGGCACGTCACGCGGGCCTGCGCTGATCGGCGTGGTGTCGCGGGGGCTCGCCAGCTGGGGTGATCCGTGCGGGGAGGGCGGTGTGTTCGTGCGCGCCGACAAGGTCGCGGCGTGGGTCGAGGAGGTGACGGGGAGGGTGGTGGATCGCGTGGAGTGTGATGTGCCGGCGGACGATGGAACCGACGGCGGCGATAGCGACGGAACGGGCTCGGGCTCGAGCACAGGCGACGGTAGCAGCGGCACCGTCGGTGACGGCGGTGGATGCTATGCGGCGGGCGGCGCGCTCGAGTCGGGGCTCGTCCTCATGTACGGCCTGCTGTGCGCGGCGTCGCTGCGGCTGGCGCGGCTGCGCCGCCTGGCGCCGGGACGCAAGACACGCGCGTGAGTCACCGGCGGCGCAGAACGCGCCTCGCCGGTGTCGATCACCGGCGCAGCGGAATGATACAACCTGCGCCACATGGCCAAGATCAAGGTGAAGAACCCCGTCGTCGAGATGGACGGCGACGAGATGACGCGCATCATCTGGAAGTTCATCAAGGACAAGCTGATCCTTCCGTACCTCGAGATCGACATTAAGTATTTCGACCTCGGCATCGAGCATCGCGACGCGACGAACGATCAGGTCACGATCGACTCGGCGAACGCGACCAAGGAGTTCGGCGTCGCGGTGAAGTGCGCGACGATCACGCCCGACGAGGCGCGCGTCAAAGAGTTCAACCTCAAGGAGATGTGGAAGTCCCCCAACGGGACGATCCGCAACATCATCGGCGGCACGATCTTCCGCGAGCCGATCATCTGCAGCAACGTGCCGCGGCTCGTGCCGGGCTGGACGCGCCCGATCGTGGTCGGCCGTCATGCATTCGGTGATCAGTACAAGGCGACCGACTTCGTGGTTCCGGGCCCCGGCACGCTCACGATGACGTACACGCCGAAGGACGGCGGCAAGCCGGTCGAGTACAAGATCTTCGACTTCCCCGGCGGCGGCGTCGGCATGGGTATGTACAACCTCGATGACTCGATCATCGGGTTCGCACGCAGCTGCTTCACCTACGGTCTCAACCGCGGCTGGCCGGTCTATCTGTCGACGAAGAACACGATCCTCAAGAAGTACGACGGTCGCTTCAAGGATCTGTTCCAGAAGGTGTTCGACGAGGAGTTCGCGGCGAGTTTCAAGGAGAAGGGCACCACCTACGAGCACCGCCTCATCGACGACATGGTCGCCTCGGCCATGAAGTGGGACGGCGGCTTCGTGTGGGCGTGCAAGAACTACGATGGCGACGTCCAGTCGGACTCGGTCGCGCAGGGTTTCGGCTCGCTCGGCCTGATGACGTCCGTGCTGCTCACCCCCGACGGCAAGACCGTCGAGGCCGAGGCCGCGCACGGCACGGTCACGCGCCACTACCGCGAGCACCAGAAGGGCAGGCCCACGTCGACGAACCCGATCGCGTCGATCTTCGCGTGGACGCAGGGCCTCAAGTACCGCGGTGAGTTCGACGGTACGCCCGATGTCGTGAAGTTCGCGGACACCCTCGAGAAGGTGTGCGTCGCGACCGTCGAGTCCGGCAAGATGACGAAGGACCTCGCGATCCTCGTCAGCAAGACCCAGCCGCACCTGACCACCGAGGTGTTCCTCGACGCACTCGACGCGAACCTCAAGACGGCGATGGCATCCTGGTGATCCCAAGAAGCCGGCGACGGTCGACCCCGGCGAATCAGCGAGGCAACGCGCGCTCGATGTCGGCGAGCGCGATCAGCGCCTGCTTCTGCGATGCCTCGTTCGCGAGCGCGTCATTGATGCGAATCAGACGGTAGCGGGCCCACAGCGCGTCAGGGGCGCCACGGAGCGCGCGACCGACCTCGAGGTAGCGCGTCGCGAGGACCTTGGAGGGCGCGATCACGGGCTGCTCGACGGCAGGGGTGGGTGCAGCCGACCGTTCCGGCGCGACGACCGCGATGCGGCCAGCGGCGACCGGCTTGCCCGCGCGCTTGCGCGTGACGCCCTTCGGAGCGACCACCACCGCGGCAGTTTCGATCGGCGTGGCGGTCACCGGATCGAAGCTGGGCGGCACGAGCGCGGGCGTGGCGGGCACTGCATCGTCGTTGAAGGCGACCGTCGCGAGCGACGCCTGCACGCGCGGCGCCGCGATCTCGGGACGGAAGCCCCAGCCGACCACGGCGGTGAGTGCGGCAGCAGCGAGTGCACCGGCCCACAGCATGCGGCGGCGCGCGGGTCGCATCCCGGCGATGTGCTCGACGCGCGTGATCTTGGTCGAGCGGCGTGCCACGACCGCGACCGGCGTCGCGGTGGTTACCCCGACGGGGAGGGTCGAGAGTGAATCGCTGCCCGTGGGGAACTCGGCAACCGGCATCGGGCCTGAACCAACCGCGGACACCGCGATCGGAGCGATCGGACCAACGTCACCCGACAGCGCGCGGGCGGCGGCGATGCGGTCGGTCTCGATCAGCTCGAGCACCGCGAGCGCCTCGTGCGCGGTCTGGAAGCGTGCGGTCAGACGGCGCGCCATGAGCTTGTGCACGAATGCCTCGAGCAGGGGATCGACGCTCACGTCCGAGCGCTCGGAGATCGTCGGCGCATCCTTGGTCGCGTTCGCGTACGCGACATCGAGACCCGAACCGGTGAACGGCGGCATGCCGGCGAGCAGCTCGTACATGATCACGCCGAGCGAGAATAGATCGCTGCGAGCGTCGAGCGGCTTGGCCATCGCCTGCTCGGGCGACATGTAGAACGGGGTGCCGATCACCGTGTTGGCCTCGGTGAGGCGGCGGTTTGCGATCGGGTCGTCCTCGCGGTTACACACGGCGATCCCGAAGTCGACGATGCGCGGCACGAGGGTGCCGTCGGCGCGCTGCTCGACCAGGATGTTGTCGGGCTTGAGGTCACGGTGCACGAGGCCCGCGTCATGCGCGTGGTCGAGGCCACACAGCAGCTGGCGGATCACGTTGACCACCTGCTCGCGGGGCATCGCGTCGATCATGAGGTCGAGCAGCGGAACACCCGGCGCGAGCTCGAGCACGATGAGCGGAAGGCGACGCGAGTCCGGCGTGACGCCGACATCGAGCACGCTGACGAGATTGGGGTGGTCGAGGCGAGCGGCGATGCGGGCCTCGCGAGCGAAGCGCTCGACGATGGTCGACACGCGCGCCAGGTCGGCGTGCATGACCTTGATGGCGACCTGACGGCCGACCTTCACGTGACGGGCGCGATAGACGTGGCCCATGGCGCCAGCACCGAGCTCAGCTTCGACGAGATAGCGGTCTTCGACGATGGTCCCCAGCATGGCGTTCCCTCTCTGCAAGGTGCGTGCAGCGCGGAACGTCGCGTTTTTCCATCGAGGACGAAAGGCCTCGTGGTCACCAGACCCAGTGAGGCTAGCTACCGTTAGCCCTCCTCACGGTGGAAGCCTGCGTGCCGTCTCGCTTGTGGTCACTGCAACCGCCCGTCTGCTGGATGGGACTCTGGTCAGTGGTTTCACCGTGAGCACGCGCCGCGTCAGCGAGGAGAACCACGATGAGGAGCGCCACACCGATGATGGCCGCCGCGCCGACGAGCGTCCCCCAACGACGCCGGCGCGACGGCCCTGCTTCCACCACTGCTGGCGTGACGGGCGCGATCTCGAGCGGCGCCAGCGCGAGCGACACGATATGGCGTCGCGTGACGACCGCATCATGCTCGCGCATCGGCAGCGGCGCGCAGGTCCCCAGGCCCAGCGCGCGTGCTGCTGCATCGCGATCGCTCTCGATCAGGTCCAGCATCTCGATCGCCTGCTGCGCGGTCGCGAACCGATCGCCAGGCTCGCGCGCCATCAGCTTGCGCACGAAGCACTCGAGCAGTGCATCGACCTCGATGCCGGTACGCGTCGCGATCGACGGTGGGTCCTGCATCATGTTGAGCATCATGATCTCGAGGCCCGAGCCCTCGAACGGTGGCTTGCCCGCGAGCAGCTCGTACATGATCACGCCGAGCGCGAACAGATCCGCGCGATGGTCGATGCGCTCACCACGCGCCTGCTCGGGCGCCATGTACATCGGTGTGCCGAGCACGCTGCCGGTCTTCGTCAGCCGCCGCGTCTCGACCACGGCGTCGTCGGTGTCGCGCAGCACGGCGATGCCGAAGTCGACGATGCGCGGCGTGATGCGCCCGTCATCGTACTCCTCGACGAGCACGTTCTCCGGCTTGAGATCGCGGTGCACGAGACCGATCGCGTGCGCATGCTCGAGCCCATCGAGCAGCTGGCGCGTCATGTCGATCACGCGTGCGCGCGGCATCGCACGCGACACGAGATCCGCGAGGCAGCGCCCCGGCGCGAACTCGAGCACCATGCACTTCTTGCCCGCAGGCGTGACGCCGAGGTCGATCACCGCGACGAGGTTTGGATGCTTGAGTCGCGCGGCGTTCATCGCCTCGCGCTCGAAGCGCTCGACCATCGTCACGTCTTGCACGAGGTGGTCGTGCAGAACTTTGATCGCCACGGTGCGCCCCACCTTGATGTGGCGGCCGCGATAGACCGTACCCATCGCACCCGCACCGAGCTCGTGCTCGATGCGGTACCTGTCCTCGACGACAGTACCCACCAACGAATTCAGATCCGCTGCATCCCTCATCACACGGGATGAAGTGCAGCTTCCATACGAGGCGGGAGTCGTCGAAGACTCACCACTGGTGGGTGGCCGGACCGCGTTGTTACGCGGACGTATGCCAGGTGCGAACGTTAGTTGCCGTCGACTACCTGGCTGCGAATGTCCGTATGCGTGAGACCGCCTGATGCTGCGGTGCGGTCTCGCGCCTACATCGAAATCAGCCCAGGATGCCGCGGGCGATGTTCATGAGCTCGGTGTTCGCGGCGACGGACTTGCCGAACGCTTCCTTCTCGGAGGCCGACAGCTCGAACTCGTAAATGGCCTCGGCACCCTTCGCGGTCAGCTTGACCGGAACGCCGACGAACGCGCCCTTGACGCCGAACTCACCGTTGAGCTCGACCGAGCACGGCAGCACGCGGCCCTGGTTGCGAACGATCGCTTCGACCATCAGGCAGGTGCCAGCGCCGGGTGCTTGCCACGCGGACGTACCGATGAGACCGGTCAGCGTCGCGCCACCCTTCTTGGTGTTCTCGACGACCTCGTTGAGCTTCTCGGGCGAGAGGAACTTCGTGACCGGCACGTTGCCGATCATCGCGGTCGAGGTGATCGGGACCATGTCCTTGTCGGTGTGAGCACCGAGCACGATCGCCTGGACGTCTTCTACGCTGACGCCCGCGGCCATGGCGAGGTAGGTGCGGAAGCGCGCGCTGTCGAGCACGCCGGCCGAGCCGATCACGCGCTCGCGCGGGAAGCCCGTGACCTGCTTGGCGACGAACACCATCGCGTCGAGCGGGTTCGAGACAACGATCAGGATCGCGTCGGGGGCGTGCTTCTTCACGTCCGCGCAGATGCCCTTCACGATGCCGGCGTTGATGCCGATGAGCTCTTCGCGGGTCTGGCCCGGCTTGCGGGGAACACCGGCCGTCATCACGATGACGTCCGCGCCGGCCATCGCCTCGGGCTTGTCGGTCGCGATGAAGCTCGTGCTGTTGAAGCCCTCCCACGGACCACACTGGGTGAGGTCGAGCGCGCGACCCTCGGCGGGCCCCGCCTTGAGGTCGATGAGGACGAGGTCGCCGAGCTCCTTCTGTACGGCCCACTGAGCGACTGCTGCACCGACGTTACCGCCGGCGCCGACGATTGCGATCTTCGGACGCTTGATCATGGTGCCGGTTCATACCAACTCCTGCGACGGGGTGCGACCCGATCGCGCGCCGAAACTGCGCCCTGGCATGTGTGCTACGACGACGCATGCTCCGAACCTCGTGGGTGGTGGCTGTAGCGCTGGTGGTGTCCTCGGTCTCGGTCGCGCGGGCCGACGTAGATCCTCTGATTCTCGACGCGATCAAGAAGGTCAAACCGGCCGACTATCCGAGCGCCAACGCGGTGACCGTGCTGTCGACGCAGGACGTCGTGTATCAGCCGGACGGCCAGTACACGAACACGATGCACGTGGCGCGGCTCGTGCTCACGACCGACGGCAAGGCCGATGCGGCCTCGTCGAGCCACTACTACACCAAGGACGCCGAGAAGGTCGAAGTCATCACCGCGCAGGTGATCAAGGCGAACGGCACCGTGATCCCCGTCGACAAGAAGGATATCCAGGACGTCGAGCAGTCCGGCGAGATGAACATTTACGACCCGCAGGGCCGCGCCGTGAAGGTCACGTTCGGCAGCCTCGCGGTGGGCGATGTCGTCGAGCAGACCGTGAAGTTCACCCGCACGCTGCCCACGCGCGTCGGTCACTTCAACGACATCTTCATGTTCCAGTCGACCGAGCCGCTCCTGCACGCGCGCTACGCCGTCGACGGTCCCGCGTCGCTGCCGCTGACCACGCACGTCTATCACCCCGAGCGCACGACGAAGATCGAGACCGGCAAGGTGAAGACCGGCGACCGCATCCAGTACGCGTGGGCGGTCAAGAACGTGGCGCAGCTCGTGCCCGAGACGGCGATGAACTACCGCACCGAGATGCCGGCGCTGATCGTCACGACCGATCCGAGCTGGAAGAACTTCTCGAAGTGGTGGGCGCAGCTGGTCGAGCCGCAGCTCGCCGCGACGCCCGAGATCAAGGCGAAGGTCGCCGAGCTGACCAAGGACGCGAAGACGCCGGACGAGAAGATCCGCGCACTCTACGACTTCGTCGCGCAGGACATTCGTTACCGCGGGCTCGGTGTCGGGCCGCGCACGGGCTACACGCCGCGCACGGCGAGCGAGACCTATACCTCGCGCTGGGGCGTGTGCCGCGACGTCTCGATCCTGCTGACCTCGATGCTGCGCGAGGCAGGCATCAAGGCGTACCCCGTGCTCACGAACATGGGTGACCCGGTGCTCGACAAGATCGCGCACGATGGCTTCAATCACGCGATCGTCGCGATGCCGAAGGCCGGCGGCGGCTGGACGTACGTCGACCCGACCGCGAAGAACAACAACGCGCTGCTGCCGGGCAACGAGGCCGAGCAGCACACGCTCGTTGCCACGCTCGGCGGCGAGGGGCTCACGAAGATTCCCGCCGCGGATCCGAGCGTCAACATGGGCCACGCGATCGCGAACACCGTGGTCAACGCGGATGGCTCGATGACGAGCACGGTGAAGGTCGAGACCAAGGGCATGTTCGACCTCGTCGTGCGCTCGGTGTCGGCGATGATGAGCGACGACCAGCAGCGCGAGATCGTCGAGACGCTGCTGCACCACTCGCTGCCCGACGCCAAGCTCGTGAAGCTGTCGATGACGAGCGCGCTGGCGCTGTTCACGCCGATGGAGGTCACGATCGAGATCTCGGTCCCGAATGCGGCGCCGAAGACCGGCGACTACCGCCTCCTGCGCACGCTGGTCACGTCGGGTGCGCTCGGCCTCGTCGAGGGCTTCCTGCCGCAGGCGCTCGGCGCGCTGCCGACGCGCAAGTACGGGCTCGATGCGCAGGTCACGTTCCAGTACGACCAGACCGAGACGATCACGCTGCCCGCGGATACCAAGATCGTCGCATTGCCGAATCCGGCGAAGGCGTCGAACAAGGTCAGCCAGATCACCGCGAGCTGCACGAAGACGAATGCGACCACGATCAACTGCAAGCGGTCGTTCCAGCTCAAGAGCCGGTTCATCGACCCGACCCAGTACAAGACGCTGCGAAGCGCGCTGGGCTCGTTGGTCCAGATCGCACGCCAGCCCGTGATCCTCGCCGCGGGAGGCAACTGATCATGCGCAAGCTTGCTGCACTGCTCCTCGTGATCGCGGCCTGCAAGGGTGGCGACGACAAGGCAAAGACCGCCGCGAAGACCGCTCCGCCAGCCGCGGTCGACCCGTGGTCGGAGAAGCCGAAAGCCGATATCAAGGATCCCAAGCTCGCGCGGCTCGTCGAGCTGGCCCAGAACGGGCCCGGCAAGGACAAGTATCCGCAGGCCGATGCAGTGGTCGCCCTCGAGGAGGATGTGATCACGTACAAGCCCGACGGCAGCGTGGTGACCAAGCACCACTCGATCGTCAAGCTGATCGATCCGCAGCGCGGCAAGGACAAGTTCGCTGACATTCACATCGCGTTCGACAGCGAGCGCGAGACGCTGACGATCGACACGGCGCGCACGGTGAATGCCGATGCCGTGCCGCACGTCGCGTCGAACGAGGAGATCGGCGACATCGTGCCGGCGTATCTCGCCGATGCGACGATCTACTCGGGCGTACGTCATCGCGTGATCTCGTTTCCGGCGGTCGACGAAGGCGCGGTCATAGAGCTCGAGTACACGCGCACCACGCGGAGCACGCCCGACTCGCCGCGCGGCGGTGTCGCGATGCTCGGGCGATGGAACCCGGTGCTCGAGCGTATCGTCACGATCACGGCGCCGACGAAGATCACGCCGCAGTTCGTGGTCGACGGCGGCGACAAGCTCGAGCCAAAGCTCACGTCGGCGACCGACTCGCGCACGTGGACGTGGCGCCTCGAGAACCTGCCGGACCGCCACGCGGAGTACGGGTCGCTCACCGACGAGGCCGTGCTGCCGCGCCTGGTCTACGGCTTCGTCAACGCGTGGCCCGACGTGCTCGAGCCGGTTGCCGCGCGTTTCCTCGCGAAGGCCGTGCCGTCGCCGCTGCCGCCCGAGATCATCGAGCAGGCCACCGCGCTCGTGGCGGGCGCGACGACCGAGACCGAGAAGGCGCAGAAGCTGTTCGCCTTCGTCGCGCACGACATTCGCTCGGTGCAGCTGCCACTCGGCGCAGCGGGCTACGAGCCGCACGGTCCAGAGGTCGTGCTGAAGAACCGCTACGCCGACGAGCGCGACAAGGTGGGGCTGCTGCTCGCGCTTGCCGCATCGCAGGGCATCAAGGGCAAGCCGGTGCTCGTCCGCACGGGCAAGGTGCCGGTGATCCCGAGCGTGCCGACGCTGGCGCAGTTCGACCGCATGGTCGCCAAGCTCGATATTGGCGGCAAAGACGTCTGGCTCGATCCGAACGACGAGCATGGCCAGTTCGGCATCGTGTTCGCGGGCCAGGACAACCTCGTGCTGCCGCTCGACAAGGGTGGCACCGAGCTCGGCGCGCGTCCGGCGCTCGATCCCGAGACGAGCGTGTCGACGACGAAGATCCAGTACACGCTCGCCCCGAACGGTGACCTCGACGCGAAGTACAGCTACGAGCTCACCGGCTACTACGCGGACCTCGCGAGCCAGCAGATGCGCTCGCTCAAGGGCGAGCTGCTCGATCGCTACTTCCAGCAGTCGGCGGCCGGCGTGTCGGCGTCCGCGGTGACCAAGAAGCACACCGTCGGTGACACGCTCTCGGTGACCGGTCCACTGTCCGTGACGCATGACATCACGGTGCCCGGCTATTCGGCCGCGCAGGGCGGCATGCGGGTGTTCGAGCTGCCGCCGATCTCGCTCGGCCTCGCACACGATCAGCCATCGGCGAGCCTGTCGACGCGCAAGACGCCCCTGTACGTCGGCGTGCCGCGCACCGAGCGTGGCGAGATCACGGTGCAGATTCCCGCGGGCTGGAAAGTCTCGTACGTGCCGCCGCAGCTCGAGGGCGCGGCCGATGGCGTGCGCTACACGCAAGGCTGCGAGGTGGTCGGGCAGACCGTGACCTGCAAGGGCGAGGTCAAGCTCGACAAGCTCGTGGTGCCCGTCGACAAGTACGGCGCGTTCCGCGACGCGATCACGAAGCTGCAAGCCTACGAGCGCCGCATCGTGCTGCTCACGAAGGGCTGAGCTACGGCGTCACGAAGATCGGGTTCGCGACGCCAAACGGCTTGCGGCCCGGATGCACGGGCTCGAGATTCGCGTCCCCGTACGCCGCGATCACGACGAAGCCGCCGGTCGCCTGGACCTGTATGAGGATCTGGCCCTGCCAGCGAATGACGGGGTTACCGGGATCCGCGTCGCCGGGCATGATCGGAATCGTGTCGACCGTGACGCCATCGACCACGACCTCCATCGCGTCAACGTCGACCCACGTCGCGGCCTGGATCGTGACGTCGACGTTCATCGGCGAGCCCGCGCCGGTGAGCGTGTCGCCGGGACCCGCGATACCGATACGCGCCGTGACGTAGATGCCGCCGCTGACCGTCGTGTGGCCTGCGGCGAGCTGGTCGCGCACCAGGTTGGCGGTGAGCTGGCGCGGATCGTCAGTACCGAGCGCGATGCACGTGCGCGGGTAGCCGACCGGCGAGCTCGAGAGCTGGTGCGAGTCCGAGGAGCCGACCGCGAAGATGCGGCGGCCCGAGCGGAGCAGCCCCATCCAGTCGTTGACCTGTCCGTTGCGGTTGCTCTGCCAGCCGGCGTCGTTGAAGAACTCGACGAGCGTGAACTTGGTGTCCCAGTCCGACTCCGAGCTCGCGAGGCCGGTGATCGGGTCGTAGCCGACGTAGCCGAAGTAGTTCGTCGAGCCGCGCGGGTGATTGATGATCACGACCGGCGCCTCGGGACGCGCGCGCACGGTGTCGAAGACGACGGGTGGTGTGAGCGTGGTGAACGCGGCGTCGGGCTCGGCCTCGGTCGGGAACGTCTGCCACTTCGGTGCCCCGGCGTTGACCTGCGCGGGATCCGGCGTGAGCGGGAATACGCCCATGTGGCCCCAGATCTCGAATGACGTCAGCTCGACGGAGCCGAAGCCCGCGGCGAATGGCTCGACGCCGAGCGCCGCGATCTCGGGTTTGAAGTCGGCGACCCACTCGTGATCGCTGCGCACCGGCATCTCGACGCCGTCGGCGACCGCCTGGCGCACCTTCTCGAGGCTGTTATCGCCGGAGTCGTTCGAGCGCCAGGTGTGAACGTGGAAGTCGCCGCACTGCGTGTTCGTGGTGTCGACGACGCGCTCGAGGTCGGCGGTGATCTGGGTCGTTGCGCCGCTCGTGACCGTGACGGGCTCGCGGATCACTTCGTACTCGAAGCCGCGCGACACGATCACCTCGTACGTGCCCGGAGGTGCCGTGAGTGTCACGTCGCCGGTGACCGGATACGCCACATGGAGACGACCACCGGCGATCGACGGCTCGCCGTAATGCGCGGGCACCGTCGGTGGATCGGTCGCGAGGAGCTGGATGCGTGCGGGTACCGGCTGACTGTTCTCGCTCGCGACCACGCGCACGCTGCCGGTCGCCGGGAGATCGATCGTGACGGGTGTGGTGCCGGTGCCAACGGTGGCAGTCGCGAGGGCATCCCCACGCGAGAACGTGTCGAGGCGGATGTTCGCGCTGGTGGGGACGTGGAGGCGGAAGGCGCCCGTGGCATCGGTCGTCGCGCGGGTGATGTAGCGCTCACCGGTGCTGACCTCGATCGCGTGCACGTGCACGCCGGGCGCGGCAACGCCGGCGCGCGTGACAGTGCCGGTGATGTCGCGCTGCTCGACGCCGAACAGGCGGTTCGTGGCGGCGACCACGCCGTCGAGGCCCGGGCCGCCGATCACGATGCTCGCGTGGACGCGGTCGAACGTGCCGCACGCCGGAACCACGTAGCCCGGGGAGAACGCACCGAGGAAGCCGCTCGTGGCGAGCGAGCTGCCGAGCGTGCCGCTGCCGGGGACGTAGGCCCAGCTGGTCGCGCCGTCTTCGGCTTGCGCGAGGTAGCGCGCGCTCGCCAGCTGCGAGTCGAAGCCAAGGTCGGGCTGGAACGCGCTCGGTGCGGTGCGGCCGGAGTACATCACCGCGTGGAGTGTCGACGGGACGCTGGCCTCGTCGCTGCGTGCGGATGCGTAGCGGGTGTGAATCTCGACGTGCTCGGCATCCGGCGCGAGCTCGTAGTCGATCGCGGCTTCGAGGTCAGTGAAGTCGTCCTGGTAGACGACGCTGATCAAGTTCTCGAAGAACGGCAGCGGATGGAGCCGGCCGCGCGCGCGAATGATCGCGGGACCGCCGTCGCTGCCATCCGCGATCACGGTCACACGCTCGGTCACCACCGTCGAGCGGCCGGTGAGCAGGAACAGCTCGCCGAAGTTGTTCGGCTCGACGAGCGCGCCGTTCTCCACGCGCGCGAGACCGACGGGGCGGCCGCCCCATGGATCGTAAAGGTCGCTGTCGCCGGCGTCCTCGATCACGATCGCGACCTTGCTGTTCGCGAGCACGAAGTCGCCACCCTTCCAGGTCACGAGGCCCGAGCTCACGACAGGGAGCTGGTCGTCGCGAATACGGCCCGCGCGCGCTTGGCCCGCTGCCGCGCCAAGCGGATCGGCGTGGCCGTCGGCATTGCCGTCCTCGAAGGCGAGCGGGCAGCTGGCTTTGTTGTCACCACACGCAGCGAGCACGGCGACCAGCGCGAGTGCGCGGGTCACGGCATCACCACCACGGACCACATCGCGTCGCGCGCGGTCACCGGGCCTTGCGCGGCGCGATCAGTGCGCTCGAGGCGGATGAGCTCACCGCGCTCGAGCTTGACCTGCGCCGAGCCTGGCGTGCGCTGCTTGCCGTCGCTGGTGCGCCACGCGAGTGGTAGTCCATCCGCACGCACGATCACGTTGTACGTGCCGGCATCGCCGGTCCAGCGCAGCTGGTCGATGTCGGCACGCGAATCGAGATAGCCGCGCAGCTCGTGGGTGAGCTGCAGCGGGTTCGCATCGGCGTCGGTCAAGTTTGGCTCGGTCTCGCCGGCGAGCTTGTCCTCTGTCACCGTGAGCGTGTACGCGTCGCTCACGTTCTCGACGGGAAGCTGGCCGCGCGTGAGGGTCTGGCCGACCGTCACCAGCAGCGGTCCATCGATCACGCGGCGGTGGAGCACTTCACCTTCGCCGAGGCGGCCGTCGTCGGACTGCGCGCTGTGATTGCCGCTGCTGCCGCTGATCGCGAGGTTGATGTCGATGTTCGGCAGCCCGGTCACGCGAACGGTGACGGTGCGCCGCGTGCCCGCTGGCCACTTGATGATGTAGACGTCGCGATCGCCGTCCTGCACGGTGAGCCGCTTGCCGAGGTATCCCGTCACTGGTTTGCCGGCGGCGATGCGGTCCGCACGGGTGCTGTCATTGTTGGGCTCGCGCTCCTCGCCAAGGGGGGCACGCTCGCGCAACAGGAACCACACCGCTACGCCCGCCGCAGCGAGCACGACGAGCAACAGCATCGATAGCGACACGAAGCGCGAGCGGCGAAGGCCACGCTCGTAGGCATCGATGTCGGCGCGGCGAAGGCGCAGGTCGCTCGCGGCATGATCCTCGGGCGGGAGGTGCAGCGTGCGTGGCACCACACCGACGCTGCGGCCCGCTGCAGGCGTGTGGTGCTCGACCGTCTCGGCGTAGACCTCCTCGATCGCTTCGGTCAGCTCGGCAGCTGTCTGCCACCGCTTGTCGGGGGACTTGGCGACTGCCTTGCGACACAGATGGTCGACGCGCGGATCGATGCCCAGCTTCGGTGCGCGCATCGATGGCGCGTCGGGCTCGGTCGTCAGGTGCTTGGTCAGCACGCCCATCGCCGTCGAGCCCTCGAACAGGCGCTCGCCCGTGAGCACCTCGAACATCATCGCGCCGAACGAGTAGATGTCGGAGCGTGCATCGACGTCGTCGCCACGAATTTGCTCGGGCGACATGAAGTACGGCGTGCCGACGATCTGCTGCCGGTCGGTCATCGACTGCGGTGCCTTCGGCGCCTGCTCGAGCTTGGCGAGTCCGAAGTCGAGGACCTTGGCGTAATCGCGGCCGCCGGCTGTGCGCGTGATGAGGACGTTCTCGGGCTTGAGGTCGCGGTGCACGATGCCTTGCTCGTGCGCTTCCTGAAGTGCGCTGCAGATCTGCGCGAGCAGTGGTGCGGCGCGCGACCATGGCAGCGGGCCGTCTCGCTGGATCATGTGCGCGAGGTCGACGCCGCGCACGTACTCCATGATCAAATACAGCGCGCCGTTCGCGGTGCCGAAGTCGAAGACCTGGACCGAGTGCGGATGGTGCAGCTTCGAGATCGCGGCGGCCTCGCGCTCGAAGCGCTCGATCACCTCGGGGTCCGCGGCGAGGTCGCGATGCAAGACCTTCATCGCGGCGATCTTGCCCATGCGCAGGTGCTCGACGCGGTACACGACGCCCATGCCGCCACGGCCGACGACCTCGAGCACCTTGTAGCGGCCATCGACGATCTTGCCGAGCCACTCGCGGTTGCTGTCGTTGAGGCGGCGGTCCTCGCCCGATACGCCGGCCGCCATCGAGGTGATCGGTGAGTCGCTGCGCGCTGCGGCATCCAGTGCGCTCGCGCGCGTCATGTCCGCACCGCACTCGCGGCAAAAGTGGCTCGGCTCGGAGAACGACGTCCGGCATCGAGGGCATACGAATTTTTGTGCCGGCGTCGACGACACTGCACCTCATCGTAACCTACGGTGGCAGAGGCGGCAGCCCTGTTCGCTCGTTACGTACGGGTTGCTGGAGCACAAACAAGCCGCGGCCCCCCGCCGCCATCGAGCCAGCGTCACTTGTCGGGCTTGTCGATCACCGTGCGCCACGACCAGCTCGTTCCGCGAATCACCAGCACGCCTGCAGACGGACGATGCGCTGACGGCATGCGTGGCGTCGCATCGGCTGTGCCCGGTGACAGACCGATGCCGGCGCCGTCTCTGGTCCCGGTGCGTGGCGCTGTCGGGCTCGGGCTCAACGGCCCGTGCAGCGAAATTTCCGTCGGCAGCGCCTTCGTCGGTACGAGTGCGAGCTCGCCGCCCGCCTCGCCGTCGATCATCTGCCGCGGTGCCTCGGCGCTCGCGACGATGCGAATGCCGGCCCTGGCGCTCAGCTCGGTCGTCACTTTGATCACGTCTTCTGCCTGCCACGCGCAGCCCTCGGCGCCTGCGGTGAGTCGCTCGATCGCGCCCGCGCCCGGCACCGTGCCGATCGTCGCGATGCCGAGGTCGATCCAGCGCACGCTGCGGCCATCGAGGACCACGTCGCCGCGAGTGCGCAGCGCAGCGATCGCACTGACGTGCGCCGTCATCGGCTCGAGGTCACCGGGCAGCGCGACCACGGGCCAGCTGGCGTGATCCGACAGCGTGCCGATCGTGGCCTGAAGCTCGTCGGTTGTCGTGCCCATACCGCCGAGCGTGAGCACGATGTCAGCCTTCGCCGTATCGAGTGCCGCGCGAATGCGACCGAGTGCGGCGACCGTGCGAGGTGCGGCGCCGCCGGCATCGGCGACCACGCCAATCACGACCTCGTTGTCGGTGTCGACTCGCTCGAGCCGTTGCGATGCCACGCGCCACGCGCGCTCGCCGGTCTTGAGCTCCTCGGCGCCGAAGCCCGGTGCGTCGATCGCCGCGCACCGCCACGGTGCCGATGTCGTGTCGGCAGCGGTGAGCAGTGCCGCGACGAGCTTGCCGATCGGTGGTGCGCTCGGCTTCGCGCTATCGCCTCCGCTGCCGCACGCGCAGAGCACACCAGCCAGTCCGACGAGCGTGAGTCGCCTCGCGGCGTGGCCCAAATCGCGGTTCGCACCCACGGCGTGATCGCAGCTCGCGCCGTGGGGTTGATCGTTGTGCGCGCGCACGCGTGCGTGGTGGCGGTTCGCGTGGTCGCGGTTCGCGCCCAAGTGGGCGTGATCGCGGTTCGCACTCACGTGGTCGTGATCGCGGTTCGCGCTCACGTGGGCGTGATCGCAGTTCGAATCCACGTGGATTACTTCGTTGGCACTCACGTGTGCGCGATGGGCATTCGTCGACGGTGCGCATACACGCATCGTGGGCGCGGCAGCACCGACGTTGGTCGATGCGCGCACGATCTTCGAGCCACTCGTCACAGACATTCGCGAGACTACTGAGCTTCGCCGCCGGCTTGCTTCCACGCGTCGAGCACCTTCGGCGACTCGTCGTACGCGCGGACCTTGAACGAGCTCATGCGCTCGTGAATCTGCGCGAACGCCTTCACCGCGGCGTCGGTGTTGTCGAAGGCGATGTGGGCTTTGCCAAGCAACATCCCGATCGCGATCGCGCTCGCCGAATCCAGATACTCGAGCTGGTCGGCGAACGGTGCGAGCACGTCACGAACGTGCGCGAAGTCGCCCTGCGCATAGGCCGCCCGTGCCGCGGGCAGTGCGAGTGCCGCCATCGCAGTGATCTTGGCAAGCTGGCGCCGGCGATCCTTGGACTCGGTGTCGAGCGCGGGCAGCTTCGAGGCTCGCACGCGGACGTTGAGCCCCGGAATCTCGATCGCCTCGCCCTTGTCGAGCGTGGCCTTGTCGAGGAAGTTGTAGCGTTTGAGCAGCTCGGCCTGCTTCGAGTCGCCGTAGAAGCGAGCGGCGAGGGCGCCGAGCGACTCCCCGTTCTCGCTCACGTACGTGATCTGGAATGGAATCGTGATTGCGGTCCCGGTCGCGAGTGATTCGTCGACGGGGAGACTGTTGTAATCGGCGAGGAACTGCGCGCGCTTGTCATCGCCGAGGTGCGTCTGCGCGAGCGAGGCAAACGAGTCGCCCTTGCCGGCCGTGACCTCGCGCGTGATCGGGATGCGCAGCCGCATGAACGGCGTGACCGTGGGCTTCTTGAGCTTGTTCTCGACGACGATGAACACGCCGTACCCGCGGTCGCCGTAGAACTCGGCGGCGATCAGGTCGAGCGTATCCTTCTGCTTTGCGCGATACGCGGCCGTCGTGTTCGCCGCGGCACTGGGCGCAAGCGCGAGCAGGATCGCGAGCGTCACAAGGCGCGCGATCATTCCGGCACCTCCGGCTTCTGCTTGCCCGAGCGAAGCGGAACTTTCAGCTTCTCGAAGTCGATGCTGATCGTCGGCGCGGCCTCGGCGGTACCGGCGACCACCTCGATCGGCCGCTCGACCGGTGCATACCAGTCATGCTCGAAGCGCACGACATGTGGACCCTCTCGCAGCTCGAGCGGCTTCGCGGTCGGCGTGGTGCCGACCTCGACGTTGTCGACGAAGATCCGCGCCCACGGATGCGCATTGACCCGCACGTAGCCGCGCTGCGCCTCGCGGATGAGCACCTCGCGGGTGCGCGGCGTGGCATCGAGCGGTGCGACGTGAATCAGCGTGAGAAACAGCGCGAGCACACCGAACACGATGCCGTGCGCGACGACGCCTGATCGCACCGAGTTGCGCGCTTGTAGATTGGGCTGCTGCAACGCACCGCCGCTGGCGCCGAGCGCAGCAGGGTTCAAATACTCCTCGGCTTCGAGGTCGGTGACGACACCTTGTGCCTTGAGGAACAGCACGAGACGCGCGTGGTGATTCATCTCGACGTGGCGCGACAAGAAGCGCTCGAGCGCCATCACCATGTGCTGCGCCGACCGCCAGCGATCGCGTGGCTGCTTCTCGAGGCAGCGGTCGATGATGTTCGACAGCTCTCGCGGCAGCTCGGGATTCACGGTGCGCGCACTCGTGTGCTTCTCGAGCCGGATCTTGTGCATCGCGGACTTCTTCTCGTCCTCGACGAATGGCTTCTTGCCAGTGACCATCTGATACAGCACGACGCCGAGCGAGAAGATGTCACTGCGTGCGTCGAGCTTGTCTCCGAGCACCTGCTCGGGAGACATGTACGCGGGCGTGCCGATGCCGGTCCCAGCCTCGGTGAGATCGCCGAGGTTGGTGTCGCGCGCGATGCCGAAGTCCATGACCTTCACGCCGCCGGTGCGCGCCATCATGATGTTCGCCGGCTTGATGTCGCGATGAACGATGCCGCGGTAGTGCACGTAGTCGAGTGCGCGTGCGACCTGCATCGCGATGATCGCGGCGACGTCGTACGGAAGGCGACCACTCTTCTCGAGGAGGTCGTACAGGTCGATGCCCTGCACGTACTCCATGACGATGAACATCGCGCCACGCTCGCGATGGAAGTCGTAGACGTGGATGATGTTCTCGTGCTGAAGGTTCGCGAGGCTCTTCGCTTCGCGCTCGAAGCGCGTGACGACGTTCTCCTCGGCGGCGGCGCTCGTCTTGAGTGCCTTGATCGCGACTGTGCGTCCTAGCGGGTCCTGGACCGCGCGATAGACGACGGCCATGCCGCCAGAGGCGACCTCTTCGACGATGCGGCAGTTTCCAATTCGCTCGAGCATGGTGGTGGTGGTTCGGGGAGCTCGAGGTCCAGGTCGTTGCAGCGGGTTTGGGGCCGCGGCGGGGGATCGGATCTCGATCGAAAAAAGTGATTTTGATGGTTGGAGCGGTTTCGAGGCGTGGGCCCTCGGACCCTGAAGGGGCCAAAACGGGCTGAAAACCGGGGTCTGAAAGGGCGGTGATCGAACGATGCCGACCGCCGGTTGCAGTAGAGGTTACAGTGGTTTGGACCTCGATCTGGGGATCGGGGACCGCTGAAATCGTGGGTGGCTCAGAGATCCGCCCAATTGCACCGGCCCCAGCGCATGGTAATCATCTGTCCAGGTAGGTCGTCGGGACGGTCCGGGACGGAAACCCAGCCAAACACGCTGGAAACATCCTGGAAGTTCGAATATTTGGCGGGCGGGCGCAGGTCGAGCGGAAAAATATTCGATCGGTGTTGACGCAGAAAAACTGATCCCGTATAAGCAGCATCCCTCGACGGCAAACACCGACGAGGAAACGCAAAGGAGCGATGGCTCCCAAGCGCGGTTCGGTCTCTGAAAACTGGATAGTAAGCGAATCACGGAAGATGTGATTGTTACAGAGTTCGTCTCTGTTTCAGACGCGAGTCAGAAACGAGACGGACGAAATGTTCGAAAGAGATACCATTCCATGTCGGACGGTGACCTCCCCCCGGGGGACACCTATCAGCTGACATGAGAGCGGGTTTCAAATTTTCTATGGAGAGTTTGATCCTGGCTCAGAGCGAACGTTAGCGGCGGGCTTAACACATGCAAGTCGAGCGAGAAAAGGGCTTCGGCCCTTAGTAAAGCGGCGGACGGGTGAGTAACACGTAGGTAATCTTCCCTTGAGCGGGGGACAACGAG
>JBBQFU010000023.1:0-47313 GCA_038322185.1 Haliangiales bacterium | reverse complement strand
CCACGCACCAAGGCTCAAGCCCGCGGTCCGTGCCGCCTTCACGCACGCGCGCGCGTCCCGCGCGTCCACGATCTTTCGCATCGCCCGTGATCGTGGACGAGCCCGGGACCTGCGTCATCCCGCCGTCGTTGATGGGTCACGGCGCTACGAATGACTTCAGCGTCGCGATGCTGCTGTTTACCGGGGATGAGGGGCAGCCCATCTATGGCTGGCAGATCCATGCTCCATACGAGGCGGGGCGTATCGCGTTTCCAGTCCTCGATGTGCGCGGGTTTCCGACGAGCGGGCCTCCAGATGTCGATTTCGTAGCGCACGCCACTGCGCCAGGCAGGCGGCTGGGATTGGTGGCGGCCGGTGATGCACGCGCGCGCGTTTCACGCGGACGAGAATGGCGGCTACATCGTCGGCCCGAGCGGCGAGTCTTCGATCATGAGGCGTCCGCAGCGCGCTCCAGGTCAAACACCTTACTTCTTGGCGACGGTCGAGTAGAGCGGGCTCTGGGCCGCCTGCTTCTCGTTGACCGCGAACGACTCGGCGTCGGACGGGAACGTCGACGCGCGGACCTCGTTCACGTACTGGCCGACCGCTTCCTTGATCGTCGCACCCAGCGTCGCGAACCGGCGCACGAAACGCGGCTTGAACGTCTCGTCCATGCCGAGCATGTCGTAGCTCACGAGGACCTGGCCGTCGCATGCGGTACCGGCGCCGATCCCGATGGTCGGGATGGTGAGCTTCTCGGTGATCTCGCGCGCGATGTCGGCGGGAATCGCCTCGAGCACGATCGCGTAGACGCCCGCGGCCTCGAGCGCGAGCGCATC
The DNA here is from genome assembly GCA_038322185.1 of Haliangiales bacterium. GTDB lineage: Bacteria > Myxococcota_A > Polyangia > Haliangiales > Haliangiaceae > JABFXX01. Next base: position 46,495 of record JBBQFU010000023.1, on the reverse strand, counting down.
GGCGACGAGCTTCTCGCGGCCGCCTTGCTCGCGGCCCTGGACCTTGAAGCCACCGAGCTGGTGATAGCTCTGCGGCGTCAGGCCGATGTGACCCATCACGGGGATGCCGGCCGAGACGAGCTTGCTCACGAGCTCGGCGTGTTGCGCGCCGCCCTCGAGCTTGACCGAGTGGCAGCCGCCTTCCTTGATCAGCTTGCCCGCGTTGGCCATGCCCTCGGCGACCGACGACTGATAGGTCATGAACGGCATGTCACCGACGACGTGGGCCCGCTTGGTACCGCGCACGACGGCGCGGCAGTGGTAGGCCATCTCGTCGAGTGTGACGGGAAGAGTGGTGTCGTGACCCTGGACGACCATGCCGAGCGAATCGCCAACGAGGAGCACGTCGGCTCCGCCGTCATCGAGCAACCGCGCGAACGTAGCGTCGTACGCGGTCAACATGGCGATCTTCTCGCCTCGCTCTTTCATCTGCCGGAGGGTGTGGATGGTGACCTTGGTGGTCTTCATTCCGCCCCGCTTTCTTTGTCTGCGAGTGCCTCGTGGTTCTTCAACGACTGTGTCCCGTGCCTTGCGGCTACGAGCACCTTTTGACCACTTAGCCGAACCGTAGCATCAGATCGGGGACAGTGAAAACACGATCCGCACCCGTGCATCGTCACCCGTGCAAGTGACCGTGTACTCGCGGCGCCAGCCCGACTCGAACGGAGCGACCACGGTGTCGCTACAGATCGTGTCGTCGGGCGAGAAGTCGTCTTCATCCTTCATGTTGGCCTGGAAGGTGATCGTCTGGCCGGCCTGGGGAACCACGTTCAAGATGCCCTCGGCGACCGGCTGTCCGAACATCGTGCCCTCGCGGATGACGGCGTAGCTGGACGAGCCCTTGCTGAACAAGCTCACGCTGCCCTCGGCCGTCGCGGTGATGTTGCCGTAGAGCTCGAGGTCGTCGCCGGCATCGCCACCCGCGCTGTCCACGAAGATGCTGTTCAGCACGACGCGGACCTTCTGCGAGACGCGGGTGCAGGTGCGCAGGTCGTAGTCGGTCGTATAGGACATGCGCGCAGGCGAGTTGTCCTTGAGGTAGTTCAGCTTGTATGCGATCGGCGCGCCTGGCGATTCCTTGGAGTAGTTGCCGCCGCTCTTGATGAAGTCCATCAGCTTCTCGTAGCTGTCGATCGTGGTGACCGCTTCCATCGCGTTGCCACCGAGGATGAACGCGGTGATCTTGCTCTTCGACAGGATGTCCTTGTAGGTGACCGAGACCTGACCGGAGACGTCGTAGCCACCGGAGTACGCGAACTCGAGTGCGGCGCCCATCTCCTCGGCGGAGTACTCCGACTCGAACGTGAACAGCACCATGCGGCCGTAGCTGATCGACGACACGTAGACCGGCGGACGCGTCTCGTCCATGTGGCCCTTCACCTGGTCGAGCGTGACGAGCGGATCGAGCAGCGAGCTCGGCGTCGACGGCGCGTCGAGGTCGACCGTGTAGTAGGTCTGCGTGTACTTGACGAGGTAGCGCGAGCGCGTCTCCTGCTTGGCGAAGTTGAAGCTCGCCTTGAGGCTCGCAACACCGAGGCCCCAGCTCGCCTGGACGCCGAGCGCCATGTTGAGCTGCTGCTCGGAGTGGACCTGCTCGATCTCGGAGTAGAGGTTCGCGGGCGTCGAGCCGGTGATCTCGACATCGAGGATCGACGACAGCGCGTCGCGATACGCCGACAGGCTCGGGGCTTCGATCGTCGCGCTCTTGCCGCCACCGAGGTTCTCGAGGCTGACCGAGATCGTCGCGGCGGCGCGGGGCAGCACCTGCTGCGTGAACAGACCCGAGAGCACCGAGTCGGCCGACACCAGCGCGCCCGGCCACAGCGAGTCGCTGTTCGCGGCGTAGGCGACGATGCGATCGTACTGGCGCGTCTCCTTCAGATTCTCGGTCGTGCACTGGTAGTCGCCGTCGCGCGCGGGCTCGGTCGACGCGCCTTGGACGACCTGGGCCGGCTCGACCGGCAGGTAGGGGAGGGACTGGATGTACTCGTCGATGTTGTCGGCTTGCGGTGGCGCCTCGGGCCCGAGCTCGGTCGTACAGGCGACTGCGAGGAGGGAGAGGGCGGGGACAATCGAGGCCAAAAACGACGAGCGAACCATGCCGCATTGCATAAGCAGGAAGTCGGCCAGCGCGAATTGCACGCATTGCGCACACTTGGTCTCGGGCCCCTTGTACCCAGCGGATCTGAGACCTGGCCACACGATCTTCCACTGCAGTAGATTCACTTCGTGAGGCCATGGGTTTGGGTGCTCGTCGCCGGCTGCTCGCCGGAGCCGTCGGAGCGCGCGATCTCCAGGCCACCGCCACCCCAGCGCCACGCGGATACGTTGCGAAGGTCGATCGACGTGTCGACGCTGGGAGCGCCGGTCGTGATCCGCGGGGTCGACGTCGAACCGCAACCGGGCGGGGGCCTCGCGGTGAGCTATCGCGTCGATGCCACCGGCCCGGCGCTGGTTCCCGCGCGCACGATGTGCCGGGTCGGCGACCGCAACGTGGTCTACCCGATGAGCGCGAGCGGCAAGGTTGCCGGGCCGCGGCTGTCGAGCATGTATCGCGCCGACCCGTTCACCGACGTGCCGGGCGTGTGTCAGATCGAGTTTTTCTATGCACCGACGGAGCAGACGCGCTGGCAACCGGCTGGTCGGGCGTGCTGGCAGGGCGGGGCGCTGCGCGACGGCGCGTGCCCGGACGCGAGCTTCCCGCCGCCCGAGCTCGCGACCGCGGGCGCCGTGGTGCTGGAGCGGACGGCGCTCGAGCTGCGCGATAGCAGCGCCACGGTCACCGCGCTGTTCACGCTCACGCAACCGGTGGCCGATGACCGCCGGTTCGCCGCCGCGATCCGGTGCGCGGATCCGGCGGGAGCGATCATTGGCGAGGCCGCGCTGACGTTCGTTCCGCTCGGCGATATTCCCGTGGGCGCATCCGTGTTCGGCCCGATCACGTTCGCGCTCGAGCGGACCCCCGCAAGGGATGCGCAGTGCGGCCTCGACATCCTGTCGCGCAGCCTGGGCGAGGCGCCAGGTGGTGACCGCATTCACGCGCAATATTGCGTGACCACGCGCAGCGTTCGAGTGGGCCGGTGTTGATATGCTGCCGCGGCTGTGAACCGAGCGTTGGTACTGATGGTCCTGGGCGGCGTGGGATGTGGCGACAACGACCATCCGCCTCGTCTTGTCATGGATGTGAGCGATGCCGCGCCGAGGTATGGCCGGGCGCCGTTTCCAAGCGATGCGCTGCGCGACGGCCTCACGCTCGGACGGATCGCGGGCATCGACTCGATCGTCGGCCTGGACGCCAACGCCGAGCTCGTCGCCGCACATCTCGACGAGCTCGATGGTTACGGCCTGCGCCCGACGGTCGAGTTCTTCATCCAGGGCGCGCTCGATCCCGACACGATTCCCGAGACCACACGCGCGCTCACCGATTCGGTGTTCGTGCTCGAGGTCGATCCGGCCACCGTCGAGAAGGGCGCACCGCTCTCGTTCGACTGGCGCTACGACGCGGACCGCGGCGTGGTCATCGGCTCGCCATCGATGGGCGTGCAGCTGCGCGAAGGCACGCGCTACGCGGCGGTGATCACCACCGATGTCACCAACGCGGCCGGCGAGGCGGTCACGCCCAGCTACAACCTCGGCCTGCTGCTGCAGGATCCTCCGAAGCGCTGGGCGTCGAGCGGTGAGGCCTACGCGGAGCTCGTCACGCTGCCCGAGCTCGACAAGCGCATCGCGGGCCTCGCGGTGTTCACCACGCAGGCGGCGAGCACCACGCTCGTCCATGCGCGCAACCAGATCGCGAATGTCGCGGCGGTCGCTCCGCCCACGCTGTCGTTCGACGACCCCGCGCTGATCTTCGATACCGCGGGTGAGCTGCAAGGCTTGCTCGGCGTCGCCACGCGTGACACCAGCGGTCCACGCGTGGGTCTCGAGCAGTGGGGCGGCGATAACCCGACCGGCATCGCGCACGATCACATCGGCGTGATCGCAACGGGGACCACGACGATCGCGCAGTTCATCGGCGAGGACACCGGTACGGACGGGCCCGAGGACGAGACGTTCACGATCGGCGCGAACGGCGTCCCGGTCGTGCAAGGCACGCCGTCGATTCCGATCACGGTCATTCTGCCGCGCGGCACGATGCCAGCGTCGGGATTCCCGGTCGTGATCTACGGCCACGGCCTCGGCGGCAGTCGCGATGACATGCTCGACATCGCCGAGCCGATCACCGAGCAGGGCTATGCGCTCGTCGCGATCGATCTGTGGGGCCACGGCTCGCGCTACAGCCCGGTGGATGTCGCGAACAACTTCGCGCGTGCGGGGTTCGCGGGCAACGCCACGTTGCGCGATGGCTTTGGCGACGACGTCGGCACGTCGGCGTACCTCGACTTCTTCCACCGGTTCCAGAACTTCAGCGCGATCCGCGACTCGATTCGTCAGTCGACGATCGACATGTCTCGCGTCGCCATGCTCATCCGCAGTAACCCGAGTCTCGCGGCGCTGGCGGGCACCGGTGCGACGCCGAAGTTCGATCCGGCGAAGGTCGCATATCTGGGCGAGTCGTTCGGCACGATCGTCGGCGTCGATCTCGCGGCGATCGAGCCCAGCATCGGGCTCTACGTCCTCAACGTGCCGGGCGGCGGTCTGCTCGACTACATTTTGCCGAACAGCGCGAAGATCGGTGACCTCGCGGTGCCGTTCGCCGAGAACCTCTACCGCACCACGGGCACGCTCGACCGGGTCCATCCGCTCGTTGGCATGCTGCAGACGATCTTCGATGGCGCCGACTCGCTCACATACGCGCGTCACGTGCTGCGCGATCGTTTCACAATCGAGAACTTCCGGCTCGAGGGTCGCCACGTCGTGGCGCTCGAGGTGATGAACGACGAGGCGATGCCGAACGTCGCGACCGAGGCGCTCGCTCGTGCGTTTGGCATGCACGTACTGCGGCCCTTCCTCGACGCGCCGTCGGGCCTGTTGCAGATCGGGTCACCGGGCTCGGGTAACGTTCTCGCGCAGACCGCGATCCTCGTGCAGTACGGGCCGGCGACGCACGGCCGCAACTGGAGCGCGCTGCAAGGCACGCTGGAGTATCAGCCGGGCTATCCGCATGCGGGTGATGACCCGTTCCCGATGTTCGCCAAGCCGATCACGATCAACGAGCCGCTCTACGAGACGCACGCGCAGATCGCCGAGATCCTGTCGACGTACTTCTCGGGGCTGGCGCCGCGTGTGCGCAGCACGAAAGCGCCGGTCGCGGACTTCGACGGCGACGGCAAGCTCGACGGGGTCGACCCCGATCCGTACGATCCTGCAAAATAGGCATGCGCATTCTCGGCATCGGTAGCTACAACGACTTCGGCTCGCTCTACATGCGGCTCGCGGCGGAAGGCCACGAGGTTCGGGTTCACATCTCCGAGACGGGCTCGCACGATGTGCTGGCCGGCCTCGTCACGCTCGCGCTCCGCTGGGAGGACGAGCTGCCGTGGATTCGCGACGCTGGTGACGATGGCTTGATCCTGTTCGAGGAGGCCGGGCATGGCGAGCTCCAGGACGATCTACGCCGCCAGGGGTTTCGCGTGGTCGGCGGTAGCGCGCTCGGCGATCGCCTCGAGCAGGACCGCGCGTTTGGTCAACAGACGCTCCGCGACATCGGGCTGCACACGCTGGCTACCCATGCGTTCGCAGGCTTCGACGAAGCGCTCGCGTTCCTCGCTGCACACCCGGCTCGCTACGTCCTCAAGTTCGACGGCTCTCACCTGCCGTCCGACATGAACTACGTCGGCATGCGCGAGGACGGCGCCGACATCGTCGGCTTGCTTCGCAAGCACGCGCGCACGTGGGAGGAGGACTACGACGAAGCGCCCGAGTTCATCTTGATGGACTACGCCAACGGCATCGAGACGGGGTTTGGCGCGTTCTTCAACGGCAACGAGTTTGTCGGCCCCGTGAATCTCGACTGGGAGCACAAGCGGCTGTTCCCGGGAGACCTGGGCGAGCTCACGGGCGAGATGGGCACCGTCGTGACCTACCGCGGCGGTGACAAGCTATTCGAAGCGACCCTCGCTCGCCTCGCGCCGATGCTGCGGGCGGCCGGTCACGTCGGTTACATCAATCTCAACACGATCATCAACGAGGCTGGCATCTGGCCGCTGGAGTTCACGTGCCGCTTTGGCTACCCCGGCTTCGCGATCCTGTCGGCACTGTTCGTCGACGGTTGCGGCACGATCCTGCAGCGCATCGCGACCGGATCGAACGTGCCTGTCGCCACGCATGATGGCTTTGCGGTCGGCATCGTCCTCACGGTCCCGCCGTTTCCGTATCACAACGGCTACGACGAGCTCGGCAAGGGCTCGCCGATCTGCCTGCCCGAGGACCTCACGGCCGAGGACGCGATGCATCTGCACTACGGCGAGGTCGCGCTCGAAGGCACGCAGCTGGTGACCTCGGGCCTCGTCGGCTACGTCATGGTCGTCACCGGTCGCGGGCCCACGATCGGGGACGCGCAGCGCGCCGCCTATGGTCTCGCGGGCAGGATCGCGATCCCGAACGTTCGCTACCGCAACGACATCGGCGATGCGCTGCGCACGTTCGGCTTCGAGACCTTGGCCGGGCTCGGCTGGATCTGATCGAGCTGCAGGCCGAGCTCGCGACGATATCGCTCGAAGCACCGGCGCCCCGCTTCGAGACGCAGCAGTGCGCCCTCTGCGAGGGCCTGCGCAACGCGCGGATCGGCTGCGACGAGCGGCCGCAGCACCTCGGCGTTCCACGCGGCTGAGTGCTTGCGATCGAGCGTGGCGTGAAGCGCGAAGTAGTGCCGCGCGCGCGACGCGATCTTCAGTCGCTTGAGACCTTCGTTCACGAGGGTGGCTCGGCCCGGCGCCGTCAGCTCGATCGCGCCGAGGGCACCGATCGCGTGATACGCGTAGCGCCGATTTGCGGCGAGCGCCATCATGATGTTGCCGAGGGCAGACGACTCCCAGACGATCGGTACGGTGGGCTCGAGCGCAGCAATATCGACCGCGACCGCGAGCCGCGCCAGCATCGGGCCATGCATGCCGCCAGCGGTGCCGCGCCCCATCTCGTCCCAGAAATTGCGCGCCATCTCGAGCTTGGCCTGATCGGGAATCTTCAGCTGGGCGAGCGCGAGGAGATCCTCGAAGCCTGCCTCTCCGGCAATTTCTTGGCGGAGGAACCAGCGCATCTGCTCGCTGGTGGCTGTTGTCGCGAGCCAGGGAAACAACGGATCGCCCTGACCGGGGCCCGTGTCCTCGAGCGCTTCAAACCACGCGACGAAGCCGTCCGCATCGGTCGGTGCGGTGGCCGCTCGGGCGGTGATTTGCGCGCGCTCGAGCTCGACCACCTCGCCCTCGAGGAGCCGCAAGGCGTGTTCAGCTTCGAGCTCTTCTCGCCAGCTCGTGACAGGAAATCTGGGTGAGAGCCGCCCCCCGTTGAGCCCGGCGAGTTGTTCGTGCAGCGCGTCGATCATGGCGCTTCATTGTGCAACCTATGGACCCGGCCCGGGGCTTGCTGAAGTCATTGATGTGACCTCGTTCATCGCAAGTGCAGTCCGCTGCGCGGACGGTTTGCACCCGGCCACTTCCGCGTGTGCGTACCAGGTCGCCTGGTCCATCAACCCCCATATGGTGGTGGGCTCGGCCTCGCCAGAGCGTGCTGCCGGCCAGCATTTAGCGCTCCTGCGCACAGTGAGGAATCTCGGCGCACTGGTGACTGAAGTGCCGTTCATTCACGGGGCGTTTGACTCGGTATTCGCAAAAGACAATGCCATCTACCTGAGGCGCGACGATCGGACCCATGTCTTGCTCGGCAGCCCTCGCTATGACGTACGGCAGGTCGAGCAACAGGCTCGAGCGCGCGATCTCCACCTGGCCGGCGCGGTCGTTCACACCAGCACGCTGCGGTTCGAAGGCGGTGACGTGTGCATGCTGCCCGGCAGCCGCGGCGCCATTCTTGGACATGGGTTTCGCTCCTCGGTCCACGCGGGGGATGCGCTCGAGGAGTTCTTCGGCCTGCCGGTCACGACGCTGGAGCTGGTCGATCCGGGGCTCTATCACCTCGACACCGCCCTGACCGTCCTGGGCGATGGCACCGCACTGGTGTGCGTGGAGGCATTCACGTTGGCCTCGCGGCGCGCGCTCGAGGCGCTTCCGTTGCGCGACCTGATCACCGTGTCGCGCGCCGAGGCGATGCGATTCGCGCTCAACGTCGTCGAGGTCGGCGATACGGTCGTGACGGGCACGCAGTCCTCCGAGGTAGAGGCGATCCTTCACGGCATCGGCAAGCGCGTGGTGGTCACCCCGCTCGACGAGTTTCAGCGAGCGGGTGGCAGCGCCGCGTGTCTACTCGGCCGCGTCCACGATGCCGCGGCTCAGGCGACGGTGATGCAGGCTGCCACCGCGGCGATGCGGTCGACGGCAGCGTAGGCCGGTTGGTCGAGCTCCTCGCCGAACACATCCGGATCGATCTCCGCGTAGGTCCAGCGGGCGCGCGTTCCCTCGACGGCACGCGCGATCGCGGTTCGCACCCGATCCTCGCCGTCCACGATCGGCGCACCCGTGTACAGAATCAGGCGGCCACCGGGATCCAGTCGCGCGATGCCCTCGCGGATGATGCGAATACCCAGCCCGATGCCGAGCTCACCACCGCCGTCGCGATAGACCCGCTGCCCGGGGTCGACGAGGTACGGCGGGTTTGCGATCACCAGATCGATCGGGCCGCTGACCGGCGCGTACAGATCACCGCCCACGACCTCGACACGATCCGAGATTCCAGCCAGGCGCGCATTCACGCGGGCACACGCGAGCGCGTGCGGATTGATATCGGTGAGCACGATGCGTTCGGCTCGACCTGCGAGCGAGAGCCCGCCCACCCCGGAGCCACACCCGATGTCGACCACGCGGCGTGCCCTGGTGACCTCACGATCGAGGAGCGCGCAGAAGCGGTACGTGTCGGGGCCGAAGAACACCGCCTGCTCGTCGGTGGTCGGGTACGCCGAGTGGACATAGATACTCGCAGCGAGCGTCGAGAACCGTACCTGGCTCGCGAGCAATCCTGCGCGCTCTGTCACGGCACCCGCTCGACGCAGCGCTGTCAGCATCTCGGACGGCAGCAGCGCGGGCTCGAACGGGAGGCTCCAGCCGAACACGTCACGCAGGGTGCGGGCCGGCCCCGGCATGCGCGCGATCACCCGGCGATGAGTCTCGGGCGTGATCGTCGTGAACTCGTAGGCGAGTGCGCGAAGCTGCTCACCGACCTCGACGAGTGCGTCCTCCGAGGTGATCATCACGAATCGCCCGTCGGAACGACCGTCGCCGGCTCGACCATCAGCACCACGGTTCGCTCCGGTGCGCGCGTGCGGTGGACAACGCCCCTGGGCACGACCATGCCTTCGCGCGGGCGCAGTTCGACGGTGGGCTTGCCTTCGATGTCGAGGAGCAGCAGGCCGTCGAGCACGAAGAACAGCTCGTCCTCGTGGTCGTGCTTGTGCCAGTGGAACTCGCCGTGAAACACGCCGATGCGGGCGACGCTCTCGTTCACCTTGCACAGCGTCTGGTTCCACCACTTCTCGGTGCACTGATCCGCCAGCACGCCCGCCTCGATCTTCTCGAGCGGCGCGTAGCGAACGTCGGTGTGAATGTTGTAGCTGCCCTGGGTCACGTCGCGACGCTATCACTCTTGCGGACGCCGGACCTCGGACTCCGGGGTGCGGGGCCACTCCACGATGAACGTGGTGCCTTCGTCCTCGCTGGAGCGCACGTCGCAGCGCGCGCCGTGACTGAGTGCGATCTGGCGCACGATGTAGAGCCCGAGCCCAAGTCCCTTGCGGTGCTGTGGCGTCTCGAGCTGGAGCGGGTCGAACAGCTTCGACAGCCGGTCAGCGGCGATCAGTGGGCCGCGGTTGTTGACGGTCAGCGTGAGCATGTGTCGATCGTCTGACTCGACCAGGCGCACGAGAATCGGGTCGCCACCGTGGCTGAGCGCGTTGGACACCAGATTTGACACGAGCTGCAGCACGCGGTCGCGATCCCACTGGCCGTTGAAACGACCCGATAGCTCGAGCTGGATGTTGCGGTCGGGATGACCGACCCGAAGCTCGGCAACGGCCTCGCGCGTGATCTCACCGAGGTCGTCGCGGCGCAGCTCGATCGGAATTCCCGACCCGAGGTGGCCGCGTGCGAACTCGATGACGTCGGCCACCATGCGTGACATGCGCTCGGCGCTGCGATTGACGAGTGCTGCGACCCGATAGAACCTGTCCTCGGGGCCCTCCGACATCGCCATCATGCGCACCGCGCCCATCGTGATGGCGCCGAGCGGGTTTCGCAGGTCATGCGCGAGAATGCCGACGAACCGGTCGCGAACCTGGTCGCGCCGGTGGGTGTAGCGACGAACGGCCTCGTGAATCGCCGTGTCCATCCCCTCGTTGATGCGTACGAACGCATCGCCGAGCTTGTCGTTGTGGGGGAGCGCGACCAGCTCGCGAAGCACGACCGTCCTGAGCAGCGAGTACTCGCGCGTCAGGGTCGCGAGGTCGACCGACTTCTGCAGGCGCTGGAGCGCGTGGCCTTCTATCAGCGCAGTGAAGCCACGCGTCGCGACGTCGGTGTTGCCGTCCACCCACGCCGCGAGCCCGTCGAGAAACTCGGGCAGGTGATCGATCAGCGAGGGACCATCGAGGTCCGTCAACCTGGGGCACTCCGCGAGGGCGAGGACCTTCCACGCCTCCTGAATCTCTTTCTTGCGCGAGCGAATCCTCTCGCTGACCGCGGATGCCGCCATCTCTCACCCCGCCTGGTCGAGGCCGCGCTATACGACGCGACGACGGTTGAACAGGTGCAACACGACCAGCAGTACGACCGCGCCGATGAAGGCTACGAAGATCGTTCCTGCCAGACCGTCAAACGGCGTCGCCCATCCCGCTGCACGGAAGATGAAGCCGCCGATGAACGCTCCGACGATACCGATCACGATGTCGGCGAGGAGTCCGTAGCCGCCGACGACGAGGCCAGCAAGCACACCAGAGATGAGACCAACGATGAGCCAGGTTAGAATGTCCATGGCCGGAGGTAGAGCATCGCGCGTGCCACGGCTTGCGCCTAGGAAGCTCACCGAGTGCGCCCAGCAGCGCCGCCTCAGTCTGCGCTGGGACGCGAATAGCTGCTGATGCTGCCGCTCTTGGTGACCGAGATCCGAGCGATTCCGCCCGCGCGCCGGTGTACCCAGTCGAGCTGTTGAATGAGGCGGTACAGCGCGCCGAGCACCCATACGTTGAGCGAGCCCGACACGCGAGTGCCCGTGCGCTTCCACGGTACGCGACTGTCGAAGCCCTTGTCGGAGCTGTAGAACCAACCGTTCGCGCGCGGCAGACACAGGTCGAGCGCCGCCGCCACGGGAGCGGCGTCCGCGGCCGCGCGCCGCTCCACCTCGAGCGGGGAGTTGGTCTGCCACTCCTCGGGATCTTTGAGCAGCTGCTCGTCGAGCATCGGGTACCAGCCCTCCAACGTGACGTCGAGGTCGGCGGGGAACCGCTTGAACTGCGCGTAGCCGCGGAGCAGGCCGACCGTGTAGATGGTGAGCCGGATAGCGAACGCGATGCCCCACGCGGCCGCGCCGTAGCGAAACCAGGGTCGGTCGGCAAACATGATGAGGCCCAGCACGACGGCGCCCGGGAGGAACCACAGAAAGCTCATGCCCCCGTGGTGCATCCGCTTGTAGACCATGAAGCGGACCGGGTTCGGCGGCGGTGGTGGACCCTTGTCGCGCGTCGCGGCGCGGGCGTGTTGCTGCTGCTTGGTCCTGGCTGCGGCGTCGACCAGCTTTTGCAACTCCTTGTCTCTCACCATGACCCTCGTAACACATGCGAAACTCGCCGTGATGAGACGGCTCGTGGTTCTCGCACTGCTCGCGGGCTGCGGCGGCAAGACTGCGAGTCGACCGCCCGCGCGCACGCCGTATCTGATGCTGTTCGAGCGAGGGCGCACCTGGACACTGCCCGCTGCGAGCGGCGCGGTCACGTGCACCGTCGCCGAGACCAAACAGGTCGGCGACGCGAGCGTCTCGCGGCTCGACTGCGGCAGCTTGCTCGTCTCGGGCACCTGGGTGTCGACGCCTGCCGGGCTCTATCACCCGTACTTGCCCGTCGATGATCCCGACGAGCTCGCGCTGCTCGGCGAGGATGATCTGCTGATCGCGAGAAACCCCGTGGAGCGAGGCCACAGCCATGCGCTCGATGGCGGTGCGCAGGACTCGATCGAGGCGTTCGCCTTCGAGGGCAGCTGGTGCGTGCGTCAGACCACGCAGTCACCCACCGATCGCCGCGCCTACACGCTGTGCTTCGATGGCGCGAACATCACCGGCGGTGGCGAGGACACCGCAGGCAGTGAGGGCTCGCATCGGAGCTCGTTCGGCAAAGCGCCGCCCGATCAAGAAGACGACTGATCGTGCTCCGCGATCACGCGCTCGGCGTGCTCGAGCTCATGTCGCCGCGCGGCGCGCCGGTAGACGATCACCAGCGCGACGAGCACGCTGATGCCGAACGCCGACGCGACGACCCACAGCATCGCGATGTATTCGCTGTCGTGACCTGCCAGCATGGTTACCTCTTCTGGAACATGGTGTCGAAGCCGCCATCGAAGCGTGTGCCGTGCTCACCGATGATCGGCGACGCGACCGCGACGTACTGCATGAGAGCGGCGACGAAGATGCCGACGAGCACGCCGACCGCGATCAGCGATGCGCCGCGGCCCTTGACCTCGCTGCCCGTGTTCTCCATCACGCGTCGCTTCACCGCGCGGCCGAACAGCAGCGTCGCCGTACCGAGCGCGACGAACACCGAGCCGAGAGCGAGCGGAATGCCGGCCTTGCTGCTCGTGTGGTAGTAGATCGCGACGAGCGGGGCGAGCGTCGCGAGCACGAGCGTGCCGCCAAAGATCGAGGTCGCGAATGCCGATGCGAGCTCGCCACCGGTGAGCTTGGCGTTGGTCAGCCGCAGCGCGACGAGGCCCGCGGGCAGGGCGGTGACCGCGGAGAGCAGGATCACCATCGGAACTTTGATCGCATTGGCTGCGGCGAGCGATGCAGACGTGCTGCCGGCTGCGATGCCCCAGCACGCCGAGAGCACGAGGCCTGCGGCGAGCGCGAGGATCGCGAGCATCGTCTCCTGGGCTCGCGTCAGGCGGAGCTCGCCGCCACACGTGAATGTCATGAGCGCGGACAGACGGTTTGTTTCCATGTCCGGCTCTGGTAGCAACAGGCGTGCAATCCACGTCTTCCAGGAATGTGCCGCGTCTTGCTGCATTTGGTGACGCGCGCCATTCACAGTGGCTCGCGTTGACCACGCTCGCGGTGGCAATTGGCTGCGGTGCGGTGCGGCCGCGAACGTTCACGCCGGCCGATGACGCCGGGGTGCGCGCGGTGCTGACCACGCAGCAGGCGGCGTGGAACCGCGGCGATCTCGCGGGCTACATGGCGGGCTACGTGAAGTCCGACGCGCTGGTGTTCACCTCGCGAGGCAACATCCGGCGCGGCTGGGCAGAGACGCTGCAGAAATACCAGGCACGTTACGGCAGCGACCCGAGCACGATGGGGACATTGGCCTTCGAGATCCTCGGCGTGCAGTCACTCGGCAGTGATGGCGCCGTCGTACTCGGGCGCTGGGCGCTCACGAACACGCCGGTCGCGGGCAGCGGGATCTTTTCGGTGGTGCTCGAGCGAACGCCGCAGGGCTGGCTCGTCGTGCACGATCACACGTCGGCGGCGCCTACTCCTTGACGTATTCCCAGTGCCACGCCTCGCGGCGCACGGTCTTCTTGAAGCCGTACTTCGCGGCGTGCTTCCTGAGCCACTCGTAGACCTTGTACTCGTCGATGTAGATATCGACGGCCCTGCCGTTCTGGTGGTTCGAGTAGCCGGGCTTCGCAGCGAGGTGGCCCCGGCCGCGGCGGAACCGCTTGTACAGCTCCTTCTGCTTGTCGTGGCTGCGGAAGCCACTGCGGATTGCGATGGTGATCCCCTGTTTGCGCGCGGCCTTCGCCATCTCGCGAAAGGCGCGCGCGGTCTTGGCCTCGAGCTCGACGCCCGAGACGTGGACCAGCTGGATCTGCTTCTTGCGGCCGTGAGCCCAGCCCGTGGCCGTGCGCGCGGACGCGACCGACGACAGACCCAGCACACAGCACATGACCGCCAAAAAACCGGGGTGGCGCATGGACGAACCAAAATTGTGCGGCCACTTCGCTGGTCGGGCAACTCTTCTCGCCGCGACCGGGACTGTGCAACCGGCGAGTTGCAGTCGGCCAACTCTCGGCCGGGCCTTCACTTCAGGTGCAAACGTTTGTACACAAACGATCTCACGTAGATGGCCACGGGCTTGCTTTGGTCAGCTCCCACCATGCGCGTCTTTCTGAGTCTCGTGTCCTTCGTATCCGTGGTCTCCGGCTGCGCTGCCGAGGCCGTGGATCCGCACATGGCCGAGATCGACACGTATATCCAGTCGCTTCCCCACCTGCCAGTCGCCCCGGCCGAGGTCGTGTCTGGCGCGGCCACCACGGCGAGCCGCGATGGCGACTACTCGTGCACGGTGGAGAACCTCAAAGAGACTCGCCAGTACGATCGGGTCGTCGCCTACGCCGCGAACTCCGACTCGCTGTGGCCGGGCGCGCTGCTCAGCGCCGACTCGGTCGTCACCGGCCTGTTCACCCAGCAGGTGCTGCCGCGTGCGCCGGCAACGATTTCGGTCAGCCTCGAGAACCTCAGCGGTAGCAAGAGGGCAACGATCGAGAGCCCGAGCCTGTCGACCTATCGCGATGCGCTCGCGGGCGTGCTCGCGTCCGAGATCACCGGCTCGACCCCGGCGAACATCTACTCCGAGATCGAAGAGGTTCACTCCGAGGAGCAGCTCAACATGGCGCTCGGGGTCCAGGCGAGCTGGGCACTCGGCCTCGCCAGCCTCAAGACGAGCTTCAACTTCTCCAACAGCCAGGTTCGCTCGCGCTACGTCGTGCGGTACACGCAGGCCTACTACACGGTCGACCTCGACGCGCCGCAGTCGCCGAGCGCGATGCTCGCCAAGGAGACCACCCTCGCCGACGTGCAGGGCAAGATGACGCCGGAGCACCCGCCCGCGTACGTCACGAGCGTCACCTACGGCCGCATGGTCGTGTTCACGTTCGAGTCGCAGTACAGCTCGACCGAGCTCGGCGCGGCGCTCGACTTCGCGTACTCCGGTGGCGTCGACGTCAAGGGCGACGTGTCGGTCACCTACAAGGACATCCTCTCGTCGAGCAACATCACCGCGTTCATCCTCGGTGGCGATGCCGGCACCGCCGTCCAGTCGATCGATAGCTACGAGGCGCTGATGACGTTCATCAAGGCCGGCGGCAACTACTCGCGGATGTCGCCCGGTGCGCCGATCGCTTACAAGCTTGCCTACCTGCAGGACAACTCGCCGGCACGCATGTCGTTCACGACCGACTACGAGGTCAAGGACTGCGTTCGCGTCGCCCAGAAGGTCAAGGTCGTCCTCAAGTCGATCCACGTCGAGAGCGACGGTGGCGACCTCGGTGACGACCTCGAGATCTTCGGCACGGTCACGGTCGCTGGCACCTCGCTCGCGACGCTGTTCAACAAGACCGAAGGCAACCGCGTCACGATCAAGGAGGGCGCGACGTTCGGCGGTGAGGGCTCGCCGCTGGGCGAGGCAGTGATCAGCGTCCGTCCGCAAGCCGGCGAGTCGATCCGCATGCGCGTCAACTTCACCGAGTACGACCCCTACTTCGGCAACGATGGCCTCGGCGACGAGACCGTGAGCGCCGCGTTCGAGACCGGCTGGCGCAAGGACACCTCTGTCATGCTCACGGGCTCGAACGCCCGCGTGAGGATCAACTTCAGTCTCGCTCCGATCTAGCCAGGTTCGGCGTTGCCGGCCGGCGCAGCAGCGTCGGAGGCGGTCCGCAGTTGAGTGACCGGCGGCTTGATTGGCGGCACTTCGTCCTCGTCTTCATCGACGGCGCGCGAGTCGACGCCGAGCCAGCCCTTGTAGCGGAACCACAGCAAGATGCCGGTGGTGATCACGGCCATCAGGACCATCGCGAACGGATAGCCGAGCACCCACTTCACCTCGGGCATGTGCTCGAAGTTCATGCCGTAGACACCGGCGATGAACGTGAGTGGCAGCATCACCGTCGAGATCATCGTGAGCGTCTTCATGACCTCGTTCATGCGGTTGCTCTGCACGCTGAGGTAGGCCTCGAGCGCGCTGGACACGAGATCGCGGTAGCCCTCGATCGTGTCGTTGACCCGCAGGAAGTGATCGTAGACGTCGCGATAGAACGGGACTGTCTCGCGCGGAATCTCGTCGAAGTCGCCGCGTGACAGACGCAGGAAGATCTCGCGCTGGTGGATGCTCATGCGCCGCAGGTTCTGGAGCAGCCGCTTGAACCGCAGGATTCGCTTCATCACTGTGGGGCCGCGAGGCGTGCCGCCCCGGGCGATCGCGTCGTTGCTGAGCGTCTCGAGCTGTACGTCCAGCTCGTCGACGATCGGCAAGTAGTTGTCGACCGCGGTGTCGAGGATCGAGTGGGCGAGCCACGCCGGTCCCTTGGACAATAGATGCGGATCGCGGTCGAGCTCCTCGATGATCTCCTTGGAGATCGCGCCGTGCGGATCGTGCGTGATCAGGAACGTCTTGCCGATCACGACATCGAGCTCCACCAGGTCGAACGCGCCGTGGTGCGAGCCCTTGATGCCGTGGATGATGATGTAGAGGTACTTGCGGTAGTCCTCGAGCTTGGGCTGCGAGCGCTGGCCCCAGATGTCCTCGATCGTGAGCGGGTGGATGTCGAGCACCTGCGTGAGCAAGTCGTCGGCGTCCTGGCATTGCGCTTCCAGCTCGATCCAGATCATGCGCCCGCCGGTGAGAGCGGCCCGGATCTGTGCAGGATCCGTGATCCGGACGACCGTGTCGTCATCGACGACGTGCGCGTGCATCTGCATGCCGTCGTATCACAACCCCGATGGCGGCGAGGTACTCTCGCGGCATGTCTGATCTCGCCCAGCAGTTCGCAGATGCGCAGGCGCGTATCAAGCCCGTGACCGGGCTCGGCAACGACGTCCTGCTCGAGATGTATGCGCTGTACAAGCAGGCGACGGTCGGCGACGTCAATGGCTCGCGTCCCGGGATGCTCGACCTCAAAGGTCGGGCGAAGTACGACGCGTGGACCAAGCGCAAGGGCATGACGAAGGACGCCGCGATGCAGGCGTACATCGACGTGGTTGCCCAGCACGCCAAGTAGTCCGCCGCTGCTACCATGGGCCATGACCCATGAAGTGAAGTCCCGGGTATCCGCCGAAGAGTGGCAGACCCGCGTTGATCTGGCGGCGTGCTACCGGCTCGTCGCGCATCACGGCTGGGACGATCTGATCTTCACGCACATCTCGGCACGCGTGCCGGGCGACGGTCACCACGTGCTCATCAATCCGTACGGGATGACGTTTGACGAGGTCACCGCGTCGAGCCTGGTCAAGATCGACCTCGAGGGTCGCAAGGTCCTCGACAGCCCGTACGAGATCAACCCCGCGGGCTTCACGATTCACAGCGCGATCCACTCCGCGCGCGACGATGCGAAGTGCGTCGTGCACTCGCACAGCCTCAACGGCGTGGCGGTCTCGGCAACCAAGGGCGGCGTGCTGCCGGTGTCTCAGCAGTCGATCTTCGTGCTCGCGTCGCTCGGCTATCACGACTACGAGGGCGTCGCGCTACTCGAGGGCGAGAAGCCACGCCTGGTGCGCGACCTCGGCGACAAGTCGTTCATGATGCTGCGCAACCACGGCCTGCTCACGGTCGGGCCGACGATCGCGGATGCCTTCCTCGCGATGTACATCTTCGAGACCGCCTGCACGATCCAGCTGCGCGCGCAGTCGGCGAGCCCCGAGCTGATCACGGTGGACCCCAAGATCATCGCAGGCGCGCAGATGGCCGCGAAGCAGGTCACTCGGTCCGCGGGCGGCGCGCTGGCCTGGCCTGCGCTGCTCCGTAAGCTCGACCGAACCGACACCAGCTACCGCAGCTGACCGTGCAATACTGCCGGTGATGCCCATCGCCGAACGCGAGCTCGAGACGATCGAATACAAGCTCAAGAAGCGCGGCTTCAAGCAGGGCGACCTCTATCACCACGAGTGCCCGCACTGTAAAGAACCGGCCGTCCGCATCTACGCGATCATGGCGAAGACGGGTGGCCGCGACATCCGGCTGTGCCTCGCGTGCGGCAAGTCGACGTCGTTCCGCGCGAGCGCCGGCATGGAAGGTCGCGAAGAAGACGCGAGCTTCGACCTCGAGAAGTTCCTCGGCTGAGTGCGGGCCTGGTTGGTGCTCGTTGCGGGCTGCGGCCGCATCGGCTTCGACGACGGCGGCGATGGTGACGCTGGCGATGCCGGGCCGATGGCGCCGTGTACCGAGCCGTGGTCTGCACCTCGGCCGGTGCAGCTGGGTGCCACTGCGAATCGATACGGGCCGTCGGTCACGGCCGACGAGCTCGAGCTTTACTTCTCGGAGTCCGGCGAGCTCTGGGTGATGCGTCGAGCGCGCGCGGACGCACCGTTCGGCGCTCCGGTCGTATTGCTGTCGCCGCCCAACACGCCGGAGGTCGACGCGGCGCCCTCGATCAGCGCCGATGGTCTCGACCTCTATTTCCTGCACAACTTCATGGGCAACTCGTTCATCGAGCGCAGTCACCGCGCGAGTCGCACCGCGCCGTTCGAGGCAAACACCGCCACCGGTGCGTATGGCGACGGAGATATCACCGACGACCAGCTCGAGCTCTACGCGATGGACTTCCAGGCTCCGATCTGGGTTCAGACGCGAGGGTCGACGACCGAGCTATTCGGACCACAGGTCGACCTGCCGGCGGTGATCAATGACGGGTCGCTCAACACCAGCCCGTCGATCTCCAGTGACGGCACGGAGCTGTACTTCGCCTCGGATCGCAGCGGACCCAATCGCCTCCACGTCGCGCGCCGCGCATCGAAGCTGGATCCGTTCGTCGAGGTGGAGGCGATCGAAGCCGGGGCCTTCCCGCGCGAACCCGAGATCTCGGCCGACGGTCGTCACCTCTACTTCGTGGATGCTTCGACCGGCACGAACATCCTGAGCGTGATGAGCCGCTGCGATTAACCGGGCAGGATCTTCTTGAGCTCGGCGACGACCGCGTCGGGCGACGGAAACATGCCGAGCTTCTTCTCGGCGATCAGCTTGTCATCGAGCCAGACGGTGAACTCGCCAGAGCGGCCGACGAGCAGCTGCGTATCGAGTCCGGTCGCGCGCTTGATCTCGGCTGCCACCCGGGCAGCCTTGCTCTTGTAGCCTCAAGCGCTGCAGTAACGAATCGTGAGCGCCATGGCTTCACCGTAGCACCCGAGCTACATGCCGGCGAGCATCGCCGCAACCCTCAGCCCGGGACGAGCGACGGAATCATGCGCGCGACCTCGGTCGGCGTGATGCCGAGTCGGCGCGCATAGTCGGCGACCTGGTCGGACTGGATCCGGCCGACGGCGAAGTAGCGGGCGTCAGGATGCGCGAAGTAGAGGCCCGACACCGACGCGGTCGGCGTCATCGCGAAGCTCTCGGTCAGCTGGACGCCATGATGCTGCGCGTTGTCGAGCAGCGTGAACAGCGTGCCCTTCGGCGTGTGGTCCGGACAGGCGGGGTAGCCAAACGCGGGGCGGATGCCGCGGTACTTCTCGGCGAGGATGTCGGACATCTCGAGGCCCTCGGCCGCGCCGTAGCCCCACTCGACACGCGCGCGGTGGTGCATGTACTCGGCGGCGGCTTCGGCTAGCCGGTCCGCGAGCGCCTTCACCATGATCGCTGAGTAGTCGTCGTTGTTCTTCTCGAACGAGCCGGCGAGCTCGTCGGTGCCAAGGCCGGCGGTCACGATGAATGCACCGATGTGATCGATACCCGGCGTCGGCGCGACGAAGTCGGCGAGCGACAGGCAGACGTCCTTCTCCTCTTGCTGGCGCAGCATCGGGAACCGCGTGCCGCCGTCGAGCACGATGTCGTCACCTTCGCGATGGGCAGCGAAGAAGCCGTAGGTCGCGCGGGCGCGCAGCAGCTTGCCGCCGATGATGCGCGACAGCAGCGCCTGCGAATCGTTGAACA
This sequence comes from Haliangiales bacterium, assembly GCA_038322185.1. GTDB lineage: Bacteria > Myxococcota_A > Polyangia > Haliangiales > Haliangiaceae > JABFXX01. Next base: position 26,289 of record JBBQFU010000023.1, on the reverse strand, counting down.
GCTTCGTCGCCTCGACGCCCTTCTTCGGATCCTTGAGGATCGCCGGGTAGCGGCCCGACATCTCCCAGGTGTGGAAGAACGGCGACCAGTCGATCCACTTCGCGAGCTCGGCGAGATCGAGGTCGAGGTTCTTGGGGCCGGTGAACGCCGGCGTCGCGACCGAGGTGAAGTCGACCTTCATGCTGCGAGCACGCGCAGCCTCGAGCGAGAGCAGCGGGCGCTTCTGCGCGGCGACGAAGGCATCGCGCTGCGACTGCTGCTTGGACGCGATCTCGGCGAGGTAGGTATCGCGCTCGGTGCTCATCAGCTTGCCCATCACGCCGACGGCGAGCGAAGCATCCGGCACGTGCACGGTGGAGCCGGCGTACTTGGGCGCGATCTTGACCGCCGTGTGCTTGCCGCTCGTGGTCGCGCCACCGATCAGCAGCGGCACCTTCATGCCACGGCGGGTCATCTCGGCGGCGACGCTGATCATCTCGTCGAGCGACGGTGTGATCAGGCCCGACAGACCGATGAGGTCGGCTTCGAGCTCCACCGCGGTGTCGAGGATCTTGTGCGCTGGCACCATCACGCCGAGGTCGGTGACCTCGTAGCCGTTGCAGCGCAGGACCACGCCGACGATGTTCTTGCCGATGTCGTGAACGTCACCCTTGACGGTGGCGATCACCATCTTGCCCTTGGCCGAGCGCTGGCCGAGGCGTGCCTTCTCGGCGTCCATCAGTGGCTCGAGGATCGCGACGGCCTTCTTCATCACGCGGGCGCTCTTCACGACCTGCGGCAGGAACAACATGCCGGCGCCGAACAGCTCGCCGACGATGTTCATGCCGTCCATCAACGGCCCCTCGATGATGTCGAGCGGCTTGGGATAGGCGGCGAGTGCCTCGGCGATGTCCGGATCGATGAAGTCGGTGATGCCGTTGACGAGCGCGTGAGCGAGGCGCTCTTTGAGCGGCTTCTTGCGCCACTCGAGCTCGTCTTCCTTCTTCTCGCTCGCACCGGAGAAGCTCGCCGCGAGCACGAGCATGCGCTCGGTGGCGTCGGGACGACGGTTGAGCACCAGGTCCTCGCATGCCTCGCGCAGGGCAGGGTCGAGCTGCTCGTACACCGCGAGCTGACCCGCGTTGACGATCGCCATGTCGAGGCCGGCCTGGATCGCGTGATAGAGGAAGACGGAGTGCATCGCCTCGCGCACGCGCGGCGAGGTCCGGAATGAGAACGACAGGTTCGACACGCCGCCGGAGACCTTGGTGCCCGGTAGCTCCGCCTTGATGCGGCGCACGGCGTCGATGAAGCTAACCGCGTACGGGTCGTGCTCCTCGATGCCGGTGCCGATCGTCAGGATGTTCGGATCGAAGATGATGTCCTCGGCCGGGAAGCCGACTTGCTCGGTGAGGATCTTGTAGGCGCGCTTCGCGATCTCGAGCCGGTGGTCGACGGTGGTGGCCTGGCCGGTCTCGTCGAATGCCATCACGACCACGGCCGCGCCGAACTTGCGGACGATCGTCGCCTGGCGGATGAACTCGGCCTCGCCTTCCTTGAGCGAGATCGAGTTGACGACGCCCTTGCCCTGCAGGCACTCGAGGCCGGCCTCGATCACCGAGAACTTCGACGAGTCGACCATCACCGGGATGCGCGCGATGTCGGGCTCGCTGGCGATGAGATTGAGGAACCGCTTCATCGCGGCGACGCCGTCGAGCATGCCCTCGTCCATGCAGACATCGAGGATGTTCGCGCCACCCTCGACCTGCTGGCGCGCGACCGCGACAGCCTCATCGTACTTGTCGTCCTTGATCAGGCGGCGGAACACGGCCGAGCCGGTCACGTTGGTGCGCTCGCCGACGATGATGAAGTTCGTCTCGGGCGTGATCGTGAGCGGCTCGAGACCCGACAGCCGCATGTGATGGGGCGGCGTGACTCGCTTGCGCGGCGCGACGCCCTCGACCGCGGCTCGGATCGCCGAGATGTGCTCGGGGCGGGTGCCGCAGCAGCCGCCGACGATGTTGAGCAGACCCTCGCGCGCGAAGTCGCCGAGGACCTTCGCCATGTGCTCGGGGGTGTCGTCGTACTCGCCGAACTCGTTCGGCAGACCGGCGTTCGGATAACACGCGGTGCGGATACCGGCGATGCGCGCCATCTCGGCGACGTGCGGGCGCATGTCGTCGGCGCCGAGCGCGCAGTTGATGCTGACCGCGAGCAGATCGGAGTGGCTGATCGAGTTGAAGAACGCCTCGACGGTCTGGCCCGAGAGTGTGCGACCCGACTTGTCGGGGATCGTCACGCTCGCGATCACCGGCACGCGGCGCACGCCCTGCTCGAACAGCTCGGCGATCGCGTAGAGCGCGGCCTTGCAGTTGAGCGTGTCGATGTGGGTCTCGGTCAGGATCAGATCGACGCCGCCTTCGATCAGCGCGCGAGCCTGCTCGCTGAACGCGGTGACCAGGTCGCGGAACGTGACCGCGCGAGCGCCGGGATCGTTGACGTCAGGCGATAGCGACGCGGCCCGGTTGGTGGGGCCGATCGAGCCGGCGACCCAGCGGCGCTTGCCGTCGGCCTTGATGGCGCGCTCGGCGGCGCGGCGGGCGACCTGGGCAGCGGCGAGGTTGATGTCGCGAACGTCGCTCTCGAGCGCGTAGTCGGCGAGCGCGATCGAGGTCGCGGTGAACGTGTTGGTCTCGACGATGTCGGCGCCGGCCTGCAGGAACTTGAAGTGGATGTCCTCGATCGCCTGCGGCTGGGTGAGCACGAGCAGGTCGCTGCAGCCCTTCACGGAGTGGGTGTGGTTGGCGTAGCGGTCACCACGCCACTGGGCTTCCTCTGCGAGGCCGAGGCCCTGGATCATCGTCCCCATGGCGCCGTCGAGGACCACGATTCGACGTTCCAGGAGGTCGTGCAGCTCGTCGACGGACATTTCGGGCCTGATTACCACACATCTGTTAAATTCGCCGATCCAAGGTGGAGCCGCCCGATCGCCAGCTCGGTCGTTATCACCTCCTTCGCCTGCTCGGCTTTGGAGGGATGGGCGAGGTGTATCTGGCGAGCTCCAAGGGAGTCGCCGGGTTCGAGAAGCTGGTCACGGTGAAGATCCTGCGCCGGCAGGTGAGCCAGAACCCGGATCGCGTCGCCGATCTCCTGCGCGAAGCCTTCATCGGCGTGCGGCTCGACCACGAGAACATCGTGCAGGTCCTCGATCTCGGCGAGCACGAAGGTACGTACTTCCTCGTCATGGAGTACGTGCGCGGGTTCTCGCTGCGCGAGCTCATCTCGTTTCACCACGAGCAGAACGAGCGCGTTCCGGTACGACCGATCGTGCACGCGCTGCGCTGCATCGCCGACGCGCTCGACTACGTGCATCGCGTGATGGGCCCGGGCAAGAAGCCGCTCAATCTGATCCACCGCGACGTCAGCCCATCGAACGTCCTGCTCGGCGCCGAGGGGCGCATCAAGCTGTCCGACTTCGGCGTGTCGGGCATGGCGCAAGACGCGGCGCGCGCGGGCACCGTGATCGGCAAGCCGCGCTATCTGCCGCCAGAGGCACGCCACGGCGAGGCGGCAACCCAGGCCTGGGACATCTATGCGCTCGGCGTGGTGATGCACTCCGCGCTCGCGGGCGATCCCGATCTCGAGCGCGGTGGCACCAAGATCGGCGAGCGCTTGCGGCCGCTGTACGAGATCCGCGACGACCTCGAGCAGCCGTTGCTCGACATCGTGCAGCGCGCGACCAACCGCAAGGCGGCGCACCGGCTGCCCGATGCCGCCACGTTTCGCCGGATGCTCGACGAGGCTGTGCCGCGCTGCGCCGACGATGCCGACTACTGGCGCGGCTGGCTGCAGGGGCTGTATCGACGCGAGCCGTTCGTCAATCGCTATGGCGTGTTGCCCTACGTCGAGGATCTGGTTCCCGATCTCGATGCGAAGGCGTCGACCGCGCCGTTCGCGTACGTCGAGACCGTCGTCGTCGACACCCAGAAGGCGCTCAAGTTCGGGCTGTCACCGGCGCTCGGAGTCGCCGCGGCACGCAGCCAGGGTGAGCGCGTGGCCGCGTGGCTCAAGAAGAAGTTCGATCGCGACGTGCGGCCGGTCGTGGTGGGCGACTACCAGGAGCTCGTCGAGTCGATCAGCGAAGGCGAGCTCGACTTCGCGTGGATGCCACCGATCTCGTTCGTGCATGGCGCCGATCGCGGCGTCGGTCTCGTGGCGCTCGCGCAACGCTACGGGCGACCGACGTACGAGTCGGCCATCGTCGTGCGCGCGGACTCGCCGCTCATGAAGCTCAGCGATCTGCAGGGCCGCTCGATCGCGTTTGTCGATCGGGACTCGGCGAGCGGCTATCTGTTTGCCGCCGATCTGATCGGCCGCGAGCTCGGGCGTCCCGACGACGTCCTGAAGGAGCAGCACTTCCAGGGCTCGCACAAGGCCGTGTGCGATGCCGTCGGCCGGCGCTGGGTCGATGCCGGTGTGACGTACATCGTGCGCGATGCGAGCGAGCGCATCGTGCATTCGGGCTGGCTCGACCTCGCCGGTGACGTTCCGCTTCGCGTGCTCGGCACCACCGCGCAGATCCCATGCGATGCGATCGCGCACCGGCCGGGTCTCCCGAGCGGCCTCGTCGACCGGCTCGCCAAGGCGCTGGTCGAAGTCGACGACGACGACGAGGGACGCGCCGTGCTGAGCGACATCTTTCACACCACCGGGATGATGCGCGCCGAGCTACGCAACTACGATCCGGTGCGCGAGGCGATGCAGCGCGTGGCGCGCCTGCGCACTACGAGCCTCACGTAGCGCTTTGGCGAGGGGCGCCAGGCGGGGCGGCGACACGCGGCATGTTTCATCATAGACTCCGCTCGCATGACCGCGCGTAGTGAAATTCTCGACTCGATCCTCGCCGCCACCGGCATGACCCCCATGGTGCAGCTCTCACGCATCGGGCGTGAGCTGCCATGCGAGCTGCTCGGTAAGTGCGAGTTCATGAACCCCGGTGGATCGGTGAAGGATCGCATCGGCGTGAAGATGCTGCTCGACGCCGAGCGCGAGGGGCGGATCAAGCCGGGCGATACGCTGATCGAGCCCACGAGTGGCAACACCGGCATCGGTCTCGCGATGGCGGCCGCCGTGCGCGGCTACCGCGTCATCATCACGATGCCGGAGAAGATGTCGCAGGAGAAGCAGGTGGTTCTCGAGGCGCTCGGCGCCGAGATCATCCGCACCCCGACGGAGGCCGCGTGGGATGCGCCCGAGAGTCATATCGGCGTTGCGAAGCGGCTGCGCGACATCATCCCCAACTCGCACATCCTCGATCAGTACTCGAACCCGTCGAATCCCGGCGCGCACGAGAGCGGCACCGGCCGCGAGATCATCGATCAGTGCGGCGGCAAGCTCGACGCGGTCGTGATGACCGCAGGCACCGGCGGCACGATCAGCGGCGTCGCCAGGGTCATCAAGCGCGAGGTCCCGGGCTGCCAGATCGTCGGCGTCGACCCCGAGGGCTCGATCCTCGCCGGCCCCGGCGAGATCCGGACCTACAAGGTCGAGGGCATCGGATACGACTTCATTCCCGACGTCCTCGATCGGCGTCTCGTCGATCGCTGGGTCAAGTCCAACGACCGTGACTCCTTCCTCATCGGTCGCCAGCTCATCCGCCAGGAGGGCTTGTTGATCGGTGGCTCGTCGGGCGCCGCCGTGTGGGCCGCGATGCAGGTGTGTCGCGATCTCGGTCCGGGTAAGCGCGTGGTCGTGATCCTGCCGGACTCGATTCGCAACTACCTCACCAAGTTCGCCGACGATCGCTGGATGCGCCAGCAAGGTTTCTTCAAGGCCGACTGGGAGGTCGGTACCGTCGGTGATGTGATGCGCGCGCAGGGCCGCCGCGAGGTGATCGCGCTCGATCTCAACGACAAGATCAGCCGCGCAACGGATCTGTTCAAGCAGCACGGCATCTCGCAGATGCCCGTGATCGACGGCGGCAAGCTCGCCGGCATCCTCACCGAGAGTGACCTGCTTCATCAGCTGATGACCGGCCGCGCGAACAAGGACACCGTGTGTGCCGAGGTGATGGAGCGCAAGGTCTCCACCGTATCGCTGCACGCCGGGTCGGGTGAGCTGCCGCGGATCTTCGAGCGGGGCGAGGTCGCGATCGTGACCGACGACGATCGCAAGGTGATCGGGATCCTGACCAAGATGGATCTGATCGAGATGCTCGCGGCACGCAAGAACACGATGCCCTGAGCTGACGCATGTTCTCGCCGGCCGTCGTCAGGGCTTCGTTGCCGAGCTCACGCGAGCTCCAGGATGTAGACCGGTTGAACTGGATCCGGGCGCTGCGTGACGAGCTGCCAGCCGGCACGTGTGGCGATCTGGATGATCGTGCTCGCGTGCGGCGCGGTCTTGCACACGAGCGGACCGAACGCGCGGCGCAGTAGCAGTGAGGCAATGTGATCGGCGTGTGTCGCGATCCGCTCGCGGCTAGCCTCGGGATCGAGCTCGACGATCAGCAGAGACCCGCGTACGACCCGGCGCAGCTCGCGCATCGTCGCGTCGCGGTCGCGCACGTGACGGATCGAGGACAGGCAGATCGCCGCATCGATCGACCCTGTCGCCAGGGGCAAGGCCTCGCCCGCCGCTCGCACGACCCGCGCCCGAGATTCCGGAGGACCGTGCGCAAAGTCGCGGCTCGGGTCGATGGCGATCACCGTCAGGCCGGGATGCCGCGCTGCGGCGAGCGCCGCAAACGTCCCTGGGCCGGCACCGAGATCGAGGAGGCGCCGGGCGGTTGCCAGCGCCGGCATTCCGTCGAGAAGTCGGTCGTCGAGGTCACCGAACGCGGGGCGCTCGGCCGTCGCATACCGGTGCGCGCCGCGCCCCTCGAAGGGGCGCCGGTACAGCACGCGGTCCAACCAGCCACCGAGCGTCACTTCACACGGATCATACGCTGCCCCCGGGTTCGCTCGCTTCGCTCGGTCGGGGCTGCGATTTCGGGCACACACGCCGACGAAGACCGGTGATAGGGTCCCGCCGGTGAGGGACCCACGCCTGTGTCTGTTCGTCGTCGCGTTATCCGTCACCGCGTGCGGTGACAATGACGGCAGTGACATCCCCGCGGAGTGCAATCCACTCGGCGGGCAGGGCTGTCTGCTGCCGTGGCCGTCATCGGCCTACGAGGTCGCCGACACGAGCACGGCCACCGGCCGTCGCCTCGAGATCCCGCGCACCGCGATGCCGCAGAACATCGACGCCACCTACGTCGAGCCGACGTCGCTCAACCGCTGGGATGGCTTCTCGCCGACGGGCCCGCTGCTCGTCGCGTTCCCGACCGGCGTGTCGAGCGATGGCCTGCCGGGCTGGAAGAACCCGGACGCGTCGCTCGCGGCCGATTCGCCGATCGTGCTCGTCAACGCCGACACCGGCGAGCGCGCGGCGTTCTTCGCCGAGCTCGACATGAACACGTCTGATGAGCTCAAGCGCAACCTCGTGATCCGCCCGCTCGAGCGGCTCGCGCGCAACGCGCACTACGTCGTCGGCGTGCGCAAGACCGTGAAGGCACTCGACGGTGGCGAGCTGCCGCTGTCTCCCGGGTTCGCGGCCGCCGTTGCCGGCACGGGCTACGGCCACTCGCGCTTCGATGCCAAGCGCTACGAGACGATCTTCTCCGCGCTCGAGACCGCCGGTGTCGCCAAGACCGACCTCGCGATCGCGTGGGATTTCCACACCGCCTCCGACGAGTTCCTGCGTCGTGACCTCACCACGATGCGCGACAGCGCGGTCGCCGCGATCGGCGCCAACGGCGCGAACCTCAGCTTCACGGCACGGCCGCAGGGTGCGCGTGCGGGCCTCTACAAGAGCTACCTGGGCACGTACAAGTCGCCCGACTTCCTCACCAACGGTGAAACCGACGAGTCGCAGATCCGCCGTGATGCGAGCGCGCTGCCCGCGCTCGGCGGCATGCGTGATGCGCGGTTCGCCGCGCTGATCCCGGACTGCGTCGCGTCGATGCCGCTGCCGCGCCCGACGATCATCTTCGGCCACGGCCTGTTCGGCTCCGCCGAGGAGTATCTCAAGGACGACTTCGTGATCGACCTCGCGCAGGACCACTGCTTCGTGATCATCGCGGGTGATTTCATCGGTCTCACCTCGCGCCAGCTCGCGCTCGCACCGCTCGCGGCGAACGACATGAACAAGGGCACGCACATCAGCGAGAAGCTGGCGCAGTCCGTGATCGACTTCATCGCGCTCGAGAGCGTGACGCGCGGTCCGATGCGGTTGGCGCCGGAGTTTGCCTACAACGACACGCCGGTGATCGACCCGGCGAAGACCTACTACGTCGGTGGCTCGCTCGGCGGCATCATGGGCAACGTGTTCATGGCGTATAACCCGAACATCATGCGCGGCGTGCTCGCGGTGCCGGGTGGTGTGTGGTCGCTGCTGTTCGAGCGCTCGAACGCGTGGCACCTGCTCAAGGGTGCGGCGCAGGGCGCGTACGAGAACGCGTTCCACTACCAGATCAACCTCGCGTTGCTCGGCATGGCGTTCGAGCCCTACGATCCGATCACGACGGCCGCGCACGTGATCAAGGACCCGCTCCCCGGCGTGCCCGTGAAGAACATCCTCATGTGGTACGCGGTCGGCGACTGCCTCGTGTCCAACATGTCGACCGAGATGGTCGCGCGCGAGATGGGGTTGCCGCAGCTCGCACCGTCGGTGAAGCCGGTGTGGCGGATGCCCGCCGTGGCCGGTCCACTGCCGAACGGCATCACGCTCTACGACGAGCACCCGACTCCACTGCCGCCAGACACCAACGTTCCGCCGATCAACGACAACGGCACGCACTCCGGCGTGAACCGCAACCCGTCGGCGCTGCGCCAGGTCGAAGACTTCCTGATCGGCGACTCCGTGATTCAAACCTGCGGCGGCTCGACGCCGGCCGCGTGTGACTGCGCCACCGGCGCCTGCGAATAAAGGATAGCGATGCGTACGACGAAGCTCTGCTGGGCATTTCTGATCTCTGTGGTGGTCGCGTGCGGACCGTCGAGCAATAGCGGTGATGACACCCCCACCGACGCGATGCGCGAATGCGCGACCGAGGGGGACCACCGCTGCTCGGGCGCGACCTACCAGACGTGCACCGATGGCACGTGGCAGACCGCGCTCGACTGCCCGATGGCGTGCGTCGAGAACCTCGGCTGCGTCGACTGCGCGCCAGGCCAGCCGCTGTGCCAGGACGGCGACGTCTACGCATGCGACGACACTGGTATGCCTGGCAACCTCATCACCGAGTGCACCGGTCAGACGACCTGCGCGGCCGGCGCGTGCGTCGATGCGTGCATGGAAGCCGCGACGAGCAAGAGCTACATCTCGTGCGAGTACTGGGCGACCGACCTCGACAACGCGGTCGAGGTGCTGGGCTCGAACCCGTCGCCATTTCCGTGCACGGACACGTTCTTCGGCTACGGCGCTGGTGCGCTGCGGTCGCTTTCGGTCTGCAAGAAGAGCAGTGGCGGCAACACCGTCCCGCCCTACGCCGGTCAGTGCGATCCGCCGAATAACACCTGCCCGACGAACTTCACGTGCACGACCGAGACGGTGTGCGCGCTGTCGGCGCAGGCGTCGCCGTTCGCCGTCGTTGTATCCAACCCGCAGGCGAAGGACGTCAACGTCGTCGTGACTGGCCCCGGCGGTCAGACGATCAACCGCGTGATCCCGGCCGGCCAGGTGTCCGCGATCCTGCCGCAGATGGGCGGGGCGATTCCCGACCAGTCGATCGACGGGACGTTCAAGGGACTCAAGGCCTACAAGGTCACGTCGGACCTGCCGATCGTCGCGTATCAGTTCAACCCGCTCGACAATGTCGACGTGTTCTCGAATGACGCATCGCTGCTGATCCCGCGCACCTCGTTCGGCACCGACTATTACGCGCTGACGTGGCCCACGCTGGATCGCCGCACGCCGGCGCCCGGCGCGCATCCGTTCTACGGCTACATCACGATCGTCGGGTGGCAGGACGGCACGCAGATCGAGGTCACGCCGACATGGGCAACGGTCGCGAGCACCATGCAGGCCACGCTCGCCGCCGGCGTGCCGGTGCAGTTCACGCTCAACGCACACGAGGTGCTGCAGCTCCAGGCGTCGGTCGGCGGCGATCTGACGGGCACGCACATCACGTCGCCGAACATGATGTCGTTCGGCGTGTTCGGTGGTCACGAGGCGGCGGCGTACGGTGAGACCACGTCGCCCGACCCGAACTATCCGGGCCGCTGCTGCGCGGATCACCTCGAGGAGATGCTGTTCCCGAGCGAGACGTGGGGCAAGTCGTTCGCCATCGCGCGCAGCAAGCTGCGTACGAACGAGCCCGATGTGCTCCGCATCCTCGCGCAGAAGGCGGGCACGACGATCACGTTCACGCCCGCACCGATGTCGGGCACGTGCGGCACGCTGGCGCCGGGTCAGTTCTGCGATGTGAAGATCATGGACAACACCGAGATCGTTGCGAGCGAGCCGGTGCTCATCGGTCACTTCCTGCAGTCGTCGAGCTGGTACCGCCCGGCGATTCTTGGCGGCGGCAAGATCGGAAACGGCGATCCGTCGATGGCGATCGCGGTGCCCGCCGAGCAGTTCCGTCGCGACTACGCGATCCTGGTCCCGGCCGAGTACACCGAGAACTACGTGTCGATCGCTGCGCCGGCGACCGGTGGCGTGAGTATTGATGGGATGCCCGTCACACTCGTGAGCTTCCCCGGTGGTGGCACGCACCGCGCGGCGGTCGTCCCGGTCACCGCCGGAAGTCACAAGATCACGTGCGCCGATGGCTGCGGCATCACGGTTTACGGTTACTCGGACGCCGTGTCCTACATGTTCGCAGGCGGCCTCGACCTCAAGCCGATCGTCATCCTGTAGCAGCGGCGCCCCCAGCTGGGCGACAATGGCTGGATGCAGCGTCTGTTCTGGGTCGTGCTCGTGTTCGCGGCGTGTGGCTCTCCCAAGCACAGCGGGGATGACGGGCCGGAGACCGATGCGCTCGTCGAGTGCGACTCGGAGGGCATGCATCGCTGCATGGGCTCGACGTATCAGACGTGCAACGCGGGCCTGTGGCAGACCGCGGTCGATTGCCCGCAGCAGTGTGTCGATTCACTCGGCTGCGTGCAGTGCGCCCCGGGCCAGACGTTCTGTCAGGACGGCAACGTGTGGTCGTGTGACGACTCGGGTAATCCCGGCGGCGAGGTGCAGGCATGCATGGGGCAGAACACGTGCGTCAACGGTTCATGCGTCGACGCGTGTGCGGATGCAGCGTCGAGCAAGAGCTACATCAGCTGCGAGTACTGGGCGGTCGATCTCGATAACGCGGTGGAAGTCTGGGGACCGTCGGGTGGCGCCTGCGCGCAGGGCTCGCCGCTGACGCTCGACGTCTGCTACCAGATGGGCGGCGGGCCGAACGGTTCGCTCTACGGTCTGTGCGATCCGCAGGATGACGGCACGGCGCCGCACACGTGTCCTGCTGGCTCGTGTCAGTCGCGGCTCGCATGCGCGAGCGATGCGCAGCGCGGTCCGTTCGCGGTCGTGATCTCGAACCCGCAGGCCAAGGCGGTCAACGTCGTGGTCACCGGTCCGAACGGTGAGACGCTCAGTCGTACGATCGCTGCCGGTCAGGTCGAGGCGATTCCATTGCAGGCGGGCGGCACGATTCCCGACCAGTCCGTCGACGGTTCGGGGAAGTTTCGCAAGGCGTACAAGATCACCGCCGACCTGCCGGTGGTCGCGTATCAGTTCAACCCACTCGACAACGCGAACGTGTTCTCCAACGACGCATCGCTCCTGATCCCGCGCACGACCTTCGACACCGACTACTACGTGATGACGATGGCGACGCTCGAGCGCCGGCCGTTGAACCACGCGTACTACGGCTACGTCACGATCGTCGCGTGGCAGGACAACACGCAGATCTCGGTGACGCCGACGGCCGCGATCATGCCGAGTCAAAACCAGCCTGCGATCGCGGCCGGCACCACGGTGAATTTCACGCTCAACGCGTTCGAGGTGCTGCAGCTCCAGGCGCGAACGGGCGACCTGACGGGCACGCACATCACCAGTCCGAACATGATGTCGTTCGGCGTGTTCGGCGGTCACGAGGCGACCGCGTTCGGCGACGCGACGCCGCCCGATGCGCAGCACAACCAGGGCCCCGGCTACGCCGACCACCTCGAGGAGATGCTGTTCCCGAGCACGACGTGGGGCAAGACGTTCGCGCTCGCACGCAGCCAGTCACGCAGCAACGAGACCGATCTCGTGCGCGTGCTCGCGCAGAAGGCGGGCACCACGCTCACGATCACCCCGGCGCCGGCAGCGGGAACATGCGGCACGCTCGGCGTCGGACAGTTCTGCGAGATCAAGATCGCGGGAGACACCGAGATCACCGCGAATGAGCCGATCCTCGTCGGCCACTTCCTGCAATCGGCCACCTGGCGGGCGAACAACGGGACCACGGTTGGCACCGGCGATCCGTCGATGGCGCTCGCGGTGCCGGTCGAGCAGTTCCGCAAGGACTACACCATCCTCGTCCCGGCGCAGTACGCGATGAACTACGTGTCGATCGCCGCCGCCCAGACCGGTGGTGTCACGCTCGATGGTGCAGCAGTCACGCTGGCACCGTTTGGTAGCGGCGGCACGCATCGCGCGGCACGGTTGCCGCTCACCGCGGGGCAGCACAAGATCACGTGCGCCGACGGCTGCGGCATCACCGTCTATGGCTACTCGCCGGGCGTCTCGTACATGTTCGCCGGCGGCCTCGATCTCAAGCCGATCGTGATCCTGTAGCGTCACCGCAGCGTTCGCGCTCGGTGCCGCCGCTCATGTCACCACTCGGTGAGACCCTTGGCGCGTCGAGCGCAGGCCGCGGAGAGTCCCTGCGAGCGATCGTGGCGAAGCCCGCGTGCTCCGGCGCTCGAGCTGTTAACGCGGTGCCGTCGCCGGCACCGGCCGTAGCCCATATCACCGCTGCGGTCACCAACCTCCCGGGAGGTTCTCTTTGATCCAGAACACCACACGGCGGATGAGGTTATCGATCAGGTTCGTCGCGCTCGGAGCCACAACCTGAGCGGCAGCGAGAGCTCGAACGCTGGACGCGGTGCGGCAGCTCATCGTCAAAGCCTCACCGCGATCGCGCTGTCAACTAGACCCTTGGCGCGTCGAGCGCAGGCCGGCGTGCAGAGTCCCTGCGAGCGATCGTGGCGAAGCCCGCGTGCTCCGGCGCTCGAGCTGTTTACCCGCTTCCGTCGCCGGCACCGGCCGGGCAGAGCTCGAACGCTGGACGAGCCGCGCGCACGTGACGTGTGATCACGTGACCAGCCCGCCGAGCGAAGCCCACACGCGCTCGGTCGCGCTTCCCTCCCTGTGCCCCAGTCCCACGTGGGACCGCAGTGTGTCACCCGACAGCGTGCAGCCTAGACCCACAGCTTGCGCGCTCGGTCGCACTTCCCTGTGCGAGCACCCGTCCCACGTGGGACCGCAGTGTGTCACCCGACAGCGTGCAGCCTTCCCTTGACGATCAAGCAATCAAGCTGTGGGTCTGGGGCAGCGACGCAGGGCCTCGCGGATCAGGATCTCGACTGCGGCGGCCGGTCCCACGTGGGACCACGCTTCATCGACCGCTGCCCGCGCGATCGATTGCTTCCAGCCAAGGCTGACGAGTGCGTCGCGGGCCTGGATGCGAACGATCGTCGTGTCGAGCGCCGCGCTGCTGCCGGCTGGCCTGCCGTCGCGGCGCGAGGTCGCGAGCCGGCCGGACTCATTGGGATTGATCACGAGCGTCCCGCGATGGAGCGCCATGTGGCATGACGAGCATTGGAGGCGAAGGTTGCCTGGTTCGTGACTGCCGCCGTCGGCGCGCCGGACCAGATGGTGGATCTCGAGCCCGATCGACGATCGACAGCCTGGCGTCTGACAACGACCTCCTTCGCGGTGCCACACGAACCGAACCACACTGGGCGGAATGTTCTGGGACGCGCGCTCGGGCGTCTCGCCATCGATCGATCCGATGTGCTGCGCATCGCAACGCGCACGCTCGAGCGCGGCGCCATCGATCGGAACGTTCGCGCCGGCCCCCTGCTGCGAGGCACGATCACAGCGCTCGCACACGGTCACGGCGATCTGGAACTTGGCGCGACCGGTGGGCTCGTTGCCCGAGCTCGAGGTTGCGCGATCGAGCACCGCGTCGCACATCGCGGTGACGAGCTGATCGTCGTCGAGGTGACAGCCGCGCTGGTTGGTGAGCGCGGCGCGCGCCTGGCGAATACGCGCGAACACTTCGGCGCTGAGCTCGAGTCGAACGACGTGCGTCCGGACCTCGGGGTCGGCTGGATCCCCGGGATCGTCGCCACGGCGATGGCCCGCCACGAGCTCCTCGATCTGGCGCACGTTGTTGCCGAGTGCAGCGTCGCGCCACCGGGTCTCGGTCGCGGGCGTGGCGACCCTGGTCAGCTCGCGAATCGCCGAATACTGGAGATCGCCGCGCGCGAAGGCCTCGGTCAGTACGGGCAGCTCGCCAAGCGCGCGTGCGACACGCAGTCGCTCGTTCGCGACGTGCGGCGTGTGGCCGAGCACCCGCTCGAGGTAGTCGAGCGCGGACACCATCCCGACCTGTCTCCAGATCTGTAGCCGCTCGGCCTCGCGTAGCCACTGCGCCTCTTCGGCATCGAGCTTCGCGCGGCGGAGCGCGATGTCGCGCAACGCTCGATCGACGGCACGCCAGTCGAGCGGCGCAGCCTCGTTCCACCTGTAGTCGGCCCCGATGTCGACGCTTCCCGATTCACACAGCATGAAGTGCTCCTCGCGACACCGTCCCCAACATGTCGCGAGTTGTTTCTAGCACGCGATTTTCGCGCTCCATGTTCGGCGCGCTGCGCGACGATTCGCGATTGCGTTCGAGGAAATCGATTCGGGAAGCGTTCGTGCGATCGCGACGTCCAGGGAGCATCGTCGACGACGATCGCGGTGACTTCTCGGCCGCGCCGCGCGCAGCGGCCGTTTCGTCGTCAAGATAAATCGACAAAGAGAACGACGAACCTCGACGAAGATCGACGAACCTCGCGATGTCCGACACGCGGACAGTATCCCGATCGCACGGTGGAGGCTGTGACAGGAGCCGCGATGTCGCGATACTCGCGGCGCATGCGGTCACAGCCCTGTTGAGCTGCAGGCTCCTCGCTGCAATCTGCCACCGTTCGAGCTCTCGCTGCCGCTCAGGTTATGGGTCCGAGCCGACGAACCTGATCGAAAACCTCATCCGCCGCGTGGTGTTCTGGATCAAGGAGAACCTCCCGGGAGGTCGGTGACCGCAGCGGTGATATGGGCTACGGCCAGTGGTGGCGACGGCATGGCGTTAACAGCTCGAGCGCCGGAGCACGCGGGCGTCGCCACGATCGCTCGCAGGGACTCTGCGCGGCGTCGCCATCGATTCGGACCTCGGGTTCGAGTCCGATCGGTGGTGACCATCGGTCACGCTCACCCCAGGTGCTGCGCGGCGTGCTCGAGCGCATCCGCCATCGCGGATGCCGTCGGATAGCGCTCGGCTGGATACTTTGCGAGCGAGCGGTGCACCACGTCGTCGAGCGCGGCCGGAAACGCCGGATCGATCTCGCGCAGGTGCGGCGGCAGGGAGTTGATGTGAAGATCGATGAGATCGAAGTCATCCTCGGCGGTGAACGTGGGGCGGCCGGTGAGCAACTCGAACAGGATCACGCCCATCGCGTAGAGGTCGGCACTGGTGGTGGTCTCCTCGCCACGCAGGCGCTCCGGCGCGATATACGTGAGGCTGCCGACGACCGTGCCTTGCTGGGTGAGCTTGGCGCTGCCCTCGAAGGTCGCGAACCCGAAGTCGATCAACACGACGCGCTCGATCGGGCCCGGCGACGGCTCGAGCATGATGTTCGCCGGCTTGAGATCGCGATGCAGGATGCCAGCGGCGTGAACGGCCGATAGGCCCTGCAGCGCTTGCCATGCGTAGCTCGCGGCTCGGCGAGGAGACACCCGGCCCTCGCCCTTGATCACGCCTCGCAGGGATTTGCCCCGCAGGAGCTCGACCGCCAGGTAGGGCTCCTTGCGGTCGGGGGTGATGCCGGTCGCGAGCAGCGCGGCGACATTGCGGTGACGCAGCCGAGCCTGAACATCGGCCTCACGTGCGAATCGAGCGAGTGAGGTCGCGTCGGTGATGTGCGTGTGGCGCAGGATCTTCAGTGCGACGTAGGCGCTCGTGGTGAGATCGAGGGCCTGATAGACCTCGGCCATCGCGCCTCGGCCGATCAGCTGGTCGAGGCGGAACCGTTCGCCGATCACCATGCCGATCCGGTTGGCGTTCGCTCCGGAGACCACGTAAGGCACCATAACACTGCTGATCTGCTATATGGGAGACGTGACGAGCGGCGTCGCGCCAACACCCAGGCACCTGGTCTCGATCGCGGACCTCGATGCCGCAGAGATCGTCCGCATCCTCGATCACGGTGATCGGTACTGGTCCCTCGCGGACGAGCCGATCAAGAAGCTGACCAGCCTGCGCGGCCGCACCGTCATCATCCTGATGTACGAGTCCTCGACGCGCACCCGCACGTCGTTCGAGCTGGCGGCCAAGCGGCTGTCGGCCGAGGCGATCAATGTCTCGGCGTCGTCGTCGTCGGTCGGCAAGGGCGAGACGCTGATCGATACGGGCCGCAATCTCATGGCGATGCATCCCGATGCCATCGTCGTGCGCCACGCTTTCGGCGGCGCGGCGGCGCTGCTCGCCAAGACCACCCGGTGCGCGGTGATCAACGCCGGCGACGGTCAGCACGAGCACCCCACTCAGGCGCTGCTCGACGCGGCCACGATTCGCCGGCACAAGGGAGTGGTCGCAAGTTTCGGCTCTGCCGGGGCGCGCAGCGAGCCGGATGGCGAGCGTCGGTCGATCGAGGGTCTCGAGGTCGCCATCGTCGGCGACATCTCGCACTCGCGCGTCGCCCGTTCAAACATCCTGTGCCTGACCAAGCTCGGCGCACGGGTCCGTCTGGTCGCGCCGTGGACGCTGATCCCGCGCGGCATCGAGCTGATCGGTGGCGAGGTCACCCGCGAGCGCGTACGGCTCTGCCCGCGTCTCGAGGACGGCCTCGAGGGCGCCGACGTCGTGATGATGTTGCGGGTCCAGCACGAGCGCTTCGAGGGCGAGGCGCCACGGTTCCCGAACACGCGCGAGCTGTCGCGGACGTTCGGGCTGTCGGAGCGCACGCTCGCGTACGCGAAGCCCGACGCGATCGTGATGCATCCCGGCCCGATCAATCGCGGTGTCGAGGTGTCACCGCAGGTCGCCGACGGCCCGCGTGCGGTGATCCTGCAGCAAGTGTCCTGGGGCGTGGCGATTCGCATGGCGGTGCTCGAGCGCGCCATCCTCGGAGAGGTCAGCGCTTGAGCTCCCCGGCGCTGGTCGTGTCGGGAATCGTCAAGCGGTTCGGGAATCACCTCGCCGTCGACAACATCTCGTTCGAGATTCCGCGCGGCGTGGTGTACGGCGTGCTCGGCCCCAACGGCGCCGGCAAGTCCACGACGCTGCGGATGATCAACGACATCATCGCGCCCGACTCCGGGACGATCAAGATCCTCGACGGGCTCGCGCCTGGCGGTGCGGCGGCTCGCCAGATCGGCTACCTGCCCGAGGAGCGCGGCCTGTACCCGAAGATGCGGGTGATCGACATGGTCGTGTTCATGGGCGAGCTGCGCGGCCTGTCGCACGCCGAGTCCAAGACGCGTGCACACAAGTGGCTCGACCGGCTCGGGCTCGCCGCGTGGACCAAGAACAAGGTGCAGGATCTGTCGAAGGGCATGGCGCAGAAGGTCCAGTTCGCGACCGCGCTGATCCACGATCCGCCGCTCGTGATCCTCGACGAGCCGTGGAGCGGTCTCGATCCGATCAACGCCGAAGTCCTGCGGGAGGTGGTCGACGAGATCCGCTCGCAGGGCCGCACCGTGCTGTTCTCGACGCACCAGATGGAGCAAGCCGAGAAGGTCTGCGACGCGGTGTGCATCATCGCGCGCGGCAGGAAGGTCCTCGACGGCAAGCTCAAGGATATCAAGCGCGCATCGGTCGCCGAGGGCGTGATCGCGCTCGCGTTCTCCGACGAGAGCTCCAGGGAGAAGGCGGCCGGTCCGCTCGAGGACCCGAAGCTCGTGCTCGATCGCCGCCCGCCGCGCCCGGGCGAGCACGCCGATTGCGAGGTGATCCTCGCCGCGGGTGTCACGCCGCATCAGCTGCTCGCGACGCTGCTCAACCACGACGTGAATCTGCGGCTGTTCGAGGTGGTGGTTCCGACGCTGCACGACATCTTCGTGCAAAAGGTCGGCGCGGCCGCCGCGGTCGCCGAGCGCAACGAGGAGGAGAACGCCGTTGCGTGACACGTTCGTGATCGCGCGGCGGGAGTTCACCGAGCGCGTGCGCTCCAAGTGGTTCCTCGTCATGACGTTGCTGTGGCCGCTGCTCATGGTCGGCATGATCGTGGTGCCGGCAATGCTGGGCGGGCAGGGCACCGACGGCGCCAAGGTCGCGATCATCGACCGCACCGATGCGAAGGTCGATGCGGGCGCCGCGATGAAGTTCCAGCTCGGCTTTCTGCTCAAGTGGGACGCCAACATCGTCCCGCCCGACTCCGATGAGAAGGCACTGCGCTCGAAGATCAAGACCGGCGAGCTGAACGGCGTCGTCGTGATCCCGAAGGACGCGCTCGACGGCGGTGAGATCATCTACAGCGGCGACAACGCCAGCAACCAGACCGTCACGATCTTCTTCGCCAAGGTCGCGCAGAGCGTCGTGCTCGAGAAGCGCGCGAAGCGGCTCGGCCTCGACGAGGCGAGCTTCATGATGCTGAACCTGCCGGTCAACTTCAGCGTGCGGCACTCCACCGGCGAGGAAGAGGAAGCCAAGAGCGGCATCGTCACGTTCCTGCTCGGCTACATGATCGCGTTTTTGATCTACATGATGATCACGCTCTACGGCATCAACGTGATGCGCAGCGTGGTCACCGAGAAGACGAGCCGGGTCGTGGAGCTGCTGGTCTCGGCGACCAAGCCAAACGCGATGATGACGGGCAAGATCCTCGGCGTCGGCGCCGCCGGCCTGCTCCAGATCTTCATCTGGTTTCTGCTCGGCGCCATCGCGATCACGTTCCGCGACAACTTGCTGTCGCTCTTCGGCGCGTCCTCGGGGGCATCCTCGATGATGCCGTCGCTGACGATGACCCAGCTGGTGGTCGTCCTGACCTGCTTCGTCCTGGGCTACCTGTTCTATTCGGCCATGTACGCCGCAGTAGGCGCGATGGTCTCGTCGGAGCAGGACAGCCAGCAGGCTCAGATGCCGGTCACGTTTTTGCTGGTGATCGGGATCGTCGCGATCACCGCAGTCACGAACGATCCCCGTGGGCAGACCGCGACCGTCATGACGATGGTCCCGTTCTGGTCGCCGATGCTGATGCCGATGCGCTACTTCCTCGGCGGCGCCTCGCTCGGCCAGGTCGGCATCTCGCTCGCGATTCTCCTGCTGTCGACGATCGTGGTCGCCCGCGCAGCCGCCAAGATCTATCGCGTGGGCATTCTGATGTATGGAAAGCGCCCCAGCATCCGAGAACTGATTCGCTGGCTCCGGTACTGAACAGCACTTATCGAAACAGGCTAATTCCTGGTCATCGAATTGAATTTAGCCGGTCCGGCCGGCTACAATTTTTACTAATGCGTCGGTGGGGACTCGCATCGATTCTGTCCGTATCAGTGGTTTCTGTAACGGCGTCGGCTCAAGAAGCTGACGTCGCTGCAGAAGCGTCTGACGCGGACCCAGGTGTTGCACCGTCACAAGCCATTGCCTACGGCGCGATGCCCGGCGGCATGCACGCGCCCACCGCCGAGACGCTGCCCAAGGGCGCCGTTCAGGTCATGGCGCTCACCGGCCTTGGCCGGCGCACCGGCCTCCTCGGCGAAAACCACAAGTTCAATCGAGCGATCGGCGATCTCGCCGTCGCGTTCGGTGCCACGGCCAACATCTCGGTCGGGCTCACGCTCGACGGCCGCTACGATCGTCACTGGGGCATCTCACCGGCCCCCGCGGACGGTTACGACGACGGCTATGTCGGCGACCCCAAGCTGCTCATCCGCGCGGCAACGAGCACCGGCTCGGTCGCGTTCGGTGGTCAGCTCGGCATCTGGGTGCCCGGCAAGGACGCTCCCTCGGTCGCCGCGTCGGCGATCTCGATCGACGCACGCGCCCTCGTGTCGCTGCCTGCCGGTCCCGGTCTGCTCTCGTTCAGCGGCGGCTTCCGCCTCGACAACAGCGCGAAGAGCGTCGACGAGCCCGAGCGGCTGTCGCTGCAGGATCGCGTGTCGCTCGGGGTCTCCGACTACCACGCGCTGATGCTTGCGGCGCAGCTGCGCATCCCCGCCGGCAAGGCGTGGGTCGCGGTCGAAGGCTCGCTCGACGCATTCGTCATCGGCGGCCCGCCTGAGGTCGATGACCCGACCACCGAAGTGAAGCGCGCCGAGCTGCCTCGCGGCACGCTCACGTTCCGTGGCGGCCTCACCGCCGGCTTCCACATCAGCGAGACCCTGTCTGCGTTCGTGTTCATGGAAGCCGCGAAGGTCCCCGGCGTGAACCTCGCGCAGGTCATGGACAACAACATCGCGCTCATCCCGTACGAGCCGATCTTCACCGGCGGCCTTGGCATCGCGATGCGCTTCGGCGGCCCGCAGAAGGTGAAGTCGATGTTCACCGAGAAGGACTGCTCCAAGCGCAACCCGCCTGACTGCCCCGCGGTCAAGGTCGCGATCACCACCGAGATCAAGGGCACCGTCGTCGATAGCGGTGGCAAGCCGGTCGTCGGCGCGAAGGTCCTGTTGACGCTCAAGAACTCGCAGGTCGAGCCCGTCGTCACCGACGAGACGGGCACCTACGTGTTCAAGGGCGTTCGCATCGGCGACACGATGGAAGGCAAGGAGGCCATCGACGAGACGGCCGCCGAGGTCTCGGTCTCGGCCGGCGGATTGAAGCCGGGCAAGGCGACCGTCCCGCAGCTCGTCAAGGACGGCAACACGGTCGCCGCCATCACGCTCGATCCCGAGCTGCCGCCGGGCGAGCTCCGCGGCGGTGTGCGCGCGCTCAAGGGCGGCAAGCCCATCCAGGGCGCCACCATCACCATCGAACCGGGCAGCCTCAAGACCGAGTCGCAAGCCGACGGCAGCTTCCAGATCAACCTCGCGCCGGGCTCCTACAAGATCAAGGTCAGCGCTCCGGGCAAGACGACGCAGGAGCTCGATGTCACCATCGAGACCAACGGCGTCGCGATCAAGAACATTGATCTGCAATGAGATGAAGCGCGGGGTTGGCGTACTGACCCTGATTCTCGTGGCCCTGCTTGCGTGGGGTTGCAAGAAGAAGCCGGCGTACATCGCCGAGCTCACCAAGGCAGAGGGGCCGGTCGAGCGTCAGGAAGGCACCAGTGCCTGGGGTGAGGCGGCGGTCGGAGCGAAGTACTACCTCGGCGACGCGGCGCGTACGGCAGATGGCACTGCGGACCTGCGGCTCGCGGGCAACGCCGTCATCAAGATGGACAAGTACACCGTGCTGCGATTTGGCGGCAAAGGTGGCAGCGCGAAGATCGCCGTCGAGCTCGGTCAGATCGAGCTGCGAGGCGCCGGTAACTACGGCCTCGATCTCGGTGATGTGAAGCTCGAGAAGGACGGCGCCGTTCGCATCACGGCGAAGGGGCAGGGCAATAGCACCGTCGAGCTGCTCGTCGGTACCGCCCAGGTGTCTGGCCTCGATGGCAACGTCGTCGAGCTGGAGATCGGCAAGATCCTCGATATGGGCATCGGCCCGATCGACGTTCAGCCAGCCGCCGTCGATGCTGGTGTCGTCGATGCCGCGCCTGCGCCGCTCGATGCGGGTCCGGTCGCCGTCGATGACGGAATGATCGAGGTCACCGGCAAGAAGGCCGAGATCCAGATGCCCGGCTCGACGAAATGGGAGCCGCTCCCCGCGGGTGCCGGCAAGATCGTCAACGGTGCGAAGATCCGCCTCGGCGCGGGCACCACCGCGAAGCTCGTCGCCAACGGCGTGACGCTGTCGCTCGCAGGCGGCTCGCGCATGACGGTCAGCGATAATTTGTTGTTCGGCCTCGAGCTCGGCGTCGGCACCGCGAGTGTGCCGGTCGCGACCGAGGGCAAGGTCAGCATCCCGGGCGGCACGGTGGATCTCAAGGGCTCCGCCACGCTCGGAGCGAAGGCACGGCTCGACGTCAACGCCCGCGGCGAGGCGAAGGTCTCGGTGCTCGAGGGTGGCGTCAAGCTCGTCGGTACCGCACCGGGTGCGGAGCTCGAGCTCAAGACGGGCGAGGCCGCGTCGGTCGCGAAGGCCGGCAACATCCAGCAGAAGGCGAAGATTCCCGACTACTACGACCTCAGGGTGATGGTCGGCGCGGAGCCTTCGTTCACGATCCATGACCCGCGCGGTGCGACGGCGCTGCAGTTCTCCTACGCCGGCAAGTGCACCGGCGGCGGCACGATCGAGATGGATACCGATGCGCGGTTCCGCACCGCGCGCATCACCGGAGGCAAGGACTCGGCGAACATCCTCGCCGATGCCGGCGCGTACTCGTATCGCCTCACGTGTGGCGGCGGCGCGGTGGCCTCTGGACGCATCATCGTGCGTCGCGACTCCGGTACGCGTCCGCTGCCGAAGGAACCCCCGGTCAATCCGATCGACGCCGACGGCCGGGCCTACAGCATCACGTACCAGTCGCTGATCCCGAACGTGAAGTTCAAGTTCCCCGGTGGCGGGAGCAAGTACAAGCTGCACCTCGCGACCGGCGGTGTCGACGAGGTGTTCGACTCGAACAAGCCGACGTTCACCGTCAGCGGCAGCAAGCTCAAGGAAGCCACGTACACGTACTGGGTCGAGAAGGACGGCGTGAAGCAGGACAAGGTGTCCACGCTCAGGATCGACTTCGACCAGAGCGCGGTGCAGGTCTACATCTCCGATCCCCAGAACGGAAAGCCGTTCGCGGGTGACGTCAAGATCGGCGGCGCCGTGCTGCCGGGCTGGAGCGTCAAGGTCGAGGGGATCGACATCCCCGTCGACCCACGCTCGCGCCGGTTCAATGCGAGCGTGGGTGCGCCTCAGGGTGCGAATGCGCTCGCCATTCGGCTGTCTCATCCGCAGCGCGGCATCCATTACTACATGCGCCGCGGCAGCAAGTAGCGATGCAAAACCCCGGCTTTGCCGGGGCGTTGCGTAGGTCAACAGAACATTTCGCGAGTCGGCGCGGGGCTTGCTCCAGATTCGCCGGATGTTCGAGCGTTCTAGATTGTTTCTGCTCTGCCTCACCGCTGCGTGCGCCGCCGACGCACCGGGCCCCGGTGTCACGGCCTCGACGGGGCCCTTCTTTGACGAGCCGATGTTCTTCAACCAGGACATCAGCGGTGAGCCGGCAGCGGCGGACACCCAGCAGATCGTCGGGTCGCTGCGTGCGGCGGGCGGCTGGGGCAACAACGATCGCATGACGATCGACTTCACGTTCTCGGTGCTCACCGCCGACGAAGCGACGCCGATGCGGACGTTCACGCCGAACGAATACTTTCAGTCTCCCGATTGCGACATGACCTCGGTGCCGGTGCCGATCGCGGGTCACGTCGAGGGCAACTACAGCTACAAGTGCGAGACCGACGGCGACTGCCACCTGATCGTGCACGACACGAGCGCGGGCAAGCTCTACGAGATGTGGCGCGCGAACATCAAGAGCTCGCTGCTGTTCGAAGGCGGCTGCCTCGCAGTCTGGGACACGAAGAAGTCATACGACGACACGTTGCGTGGCGACCAGTGCACGAGCGCGGATGCCGCCGGCCTGCCGATCGCGCCGCTGCTGTTCAGCGCCGACGAGGTCGCAGCGGGCGAGATCGATCACGCGATCCGCTTCATCCTGCCCAACGATCGCATTCGCCAGGGCTTCGTTCGCCCGGCCACGCATGGCGCATACACCGATGGAATGCCCGGCGCGCCGTACTACGGGGTTCACCTGCGACTTCGCGCGGACTATCCGGTCGAGACGCTCCCGAGCGAAGGCGCTCGGGTGGTCGCTCGCGCCCTCCAGAAATACGGCATGTATCATGCGGACGGTGGTGAGTACGCGCTCACGGCTCAGAGCGATCGGTACACGACTGCGAAGTGGAGTGGCCTGCTAGCTGCGCAGGATCTATCTGGACTTTCCGTCGAGGACTTCGAGGTCATCGATCATGGCAAGAGCTTCTCGCTGTCGAACGACTGTATGCGGTAGCACTCCTTCGTAGAGCTGCGAAGCCCTCCGATTGTTTCTCATGAGCGCGGCGTGCGAGCGTGCTCATCATGCGGGGGATGATCACGTGCATCAGCATGTTGGCGATGGCTTGCGCGAGCGAGCCGGGTGCCGACGAAGCCAACACGTCCGAGGATGACAACGGCGGCGATGGTGCTACCGACACCGGTGATGGAAGTGGCAGCGATACCGATGACGACAACGACTTCTCGCAGGGCGTAGGTCCGTACTTCCAGACGCCGATGTTCTGGAATCACAACGTCGCCACGAGCGCGAAGGCCGCGACCAGCGACGCGATGATCGCGAGCCTCGTGGCCAAGGGTGGCTGGGGCAACAGCAACAAGTTTCAGATCGACTTCACGATCGACGTGGTCACCGCGACGGCCTCCACGCCGACGCGCACGTTCACGCCGACCAGCGAGTTCTACTCGCCGGACTGCGATGAGGTACCGGTGCCGCTGCCGGTCGGTGGCAACATCGAAGGCAATACCGGCTACGCGTGTACGAACCCGGGTGACTGTCACCTGATCGTGCACGACCCGATCGCGGGCACGCTGCACGAGATGTGGCGAGCGAACGTCGCTTCGAGCACCACGTTCACCGGCGGATGCCTCGCGGTGTGGAATACCCAGCAGGCGTATTCGGACACGCTGCGCGGCGATCAGTGCACGAGCGCCGATGCGGCGGGCTTCCCGATCGCGCCGCTGCTGTTCAATGCGGACGAGGTCGCGAGCGGTGAGATCAAGCACGCGATCCGGATCATCCTGCCGAACGACCGGGTCAGGCGCGGCTTCGTGCGCCCGGCTACCCACAGCAGCTCGACGACGGGCAGCACGACGGCGCCCGCCTATGGCGCGCACTACCGGCTGCGCGCCGACTATCCGATCGCGTCGCTGCCGACCGAGGGTGCGCGCGTCGTTGCCCGGGCGATGCAGAAATACGGCGCGTACCACGCCGACGGTGGCCAGATCGCGCTGACGGCGCAGAGCGACCGGCACACGACCGCAAAGTGGGCCGGGCTCCTCGGATCGATGGATCTGGTCGCACTCAAGGTCACCGACTTCGAGATCGTCGACCACGGCGCCATGATCCCGCTCACATACAACTGCGCGCGGTAGCTCCGGGTTTCCGCTAGGATGGGGCGTGCGCTGGGTGTCCAAGCTCGTCAGCTTCCTCGTCCTCACCGCGCTGGTGGTGGGCCTGGCGATGCTGGTGCGAAGCAAGATGCCGGCGACGCGGATCGGCCAGGCGTTCAACACGTGCGCGGCCTTCCGTGATGGCAGCAAGCTGCAGACGGGCTCGCCGGTCCTGATCGCCGGCGTGCGCGTCGGCGAGATCACGCGGCTGGAGCTCCAGGGCGAGTACGCACGCGTCGACATGCGGCTGCTCGACACCACGCAGCTTCCCAGAGACTCGTGGGTCACCAAGCGTGCGTTCTCGCCCTTCGGTGACAGCTACATCGAGATCCTGCCCAGCGGCTCGGAGAGCGGTGCAGCGACCGGACAGATGCTGCGATCCGGCGAGTGCTTGCAGCACGTGGCCGAGGGCGCCTCGACCGACAGCCTGCTGCGCTCGATGACTGGCGCGATGCCGAAGATGGAGGCAGGCCTCGAGCGGCTCGCCGAGGTCAGCACCTACGGCCGCAAGTGGGCAGCGGGCACGCTCGAGGATCGCACGCTCGACGCCGAGAAGTGGCTGGCCGACGGCCACATCGAGTCGCCGCTGGCGAAGGCGGACAGGGCGCTCGCGCGGCTCGAGCGTGTAACAACTGGCGCCGCCGAGGCGGTGCACGGCACGACGCCTCAGGTGCTGCGCACGTTCGATCGCATCACGAACGGGGTCACCACCGCGCGCAAGGCGATGGCGCAGACGCGCGTCGATCTCGCCACCGGGCTGCAGAACGCCCGGGCAGGCATGAACGACGTCGACAAGACGATCGAGGACTTCACCGAGGTCGTCG